>CALGZO010000151.1 GCA_937934465.1 uncultured Fimbriimonadales bacterium
GGCCGACGCCCACATGCCCGAACTACAGGTGGTCATCGAGGGGTTGCTCGAGAAGCGGCACCTCCTCGACCTCGTGCGGAACTTCATCGTCTTCGAGGACGACGGCAGCGGCCGGCTGCTCAAGAAAATGGCGGGTTACCATCAGTTTCACGCAGTGCGCGTCGCGGTCGAAGAGACACTGCGGGCGGCAGGGCGGGTCGGGACGCGGCTCGCCGAACCGGCGGGGCGATATGAGGCAGGACGCAAACTAGGGGGTGAACCGGGAGACCGAAGGGTGGGCGTGGTCTGGCACACCCAGGGCTCGGGCAAGAGCCTGACCATGGCCTTCTACGCGGGCCGCGTGATCCGCGAGCCGGCGATGGAGAACCCGACCATCGTCGTGCTGACCGACCGGAACGACCTCGACGACCAGCTCTTCGGCACCTTCTCCCGCTGCCAGGACCTGCTCCGCCAGCCGCCCGTGCAGGCGGAGAGCCGCGCGCACCTGCGGCAACTCCTCTCGGTGCAAGCAGGTGGCGTGGTCTTCACCACCATCCACAAGTTCTTTCCCGAGGAAAAAGGCGACCGGCACCCGACACTCTCCGAGCGCCGCAACATCGTGGTGATCGCTGACGAGGCGCACCGCAGCCAGTACGACTTTATTGACGGCTTCGCCCGCCACATGCGCGACGCGCTGCCGCACGCGTCGTTCATCGGCTTCACCGGTACCCCGATCGAGAAGGCCGACGCGAACACCCGTGCGGTGTTCGGCGACTACATCAGCGTCTACGACATCCAGCGCGCGGTCGAGGACGGCGCGACGGTGCCGATCTACTACGAGAGCCGGCTGGCAAAGCTCGCTCTGGACGAGAGGGAGCGGCCGAAGATCGACCCCGACTTCGAGGAGGCCACCGAGGGCGAAGAGGTCGAGCGCAAGGAAAGGCTCAAGACCAAGTGGGCGCAGCTCGAGGCCGTGGTCGGCACCGAGAAACGCTTGAGACTCATCGCCCAGGACATCGTCGAGCACTTCGAGAAGCGCCTCGAGGCGATGGACGGCAAGGCGATGATCGTGTGCATGAGCCGCCGCATCTGCGTGGAGCTGTACCGCATCATTTGTTTAGGGACGGATGGCCATCCACCCCTACGACCCGCATGGCACGCCGACGATGACGCTGCGGGTGTGATCAAGGTCGTCATGACCGGCTCGGCATCGGACCCGCCCGAATGGCAGGCGCACATCCGCAACAAGCCGCGGCGCGAGGCGCTAGCGAACCGTTTCCGCGACCCCAACGATCCGTTCAAGCTCGTCATCGTGCGCGACATGTGGCTCACCGGTTTCGATTGCCCGAGCCTGCACACTATGTACGTGGACAAACCGATGCGTGGCCACGGCCTGATGCAGGCGATCGCGCGCGTGAACCGCGTCTTCAAGGATAAGCCCGGCGGGCTCGTCGTGGATTACTTGGGGCTGGCGCAGGAGCTGAAGCAGGCGCTCGCCACCTATACCGAAAGCGGCGGCACAGGGCGCACGGCGCTGGACCAGGGCGACGCCGTGGCCGTGATGCTGGAAAAATACGAGGTGTGCTGCGGGCTCTTCCACGGCTTCGACCGGGGGAAGTGGGTGAGCGGCACGCCCCAGGAGCGGCTTTCGCTTCTCCCCGCTGCGCAGGAGCACGTGCTGGCGCAGGAAAACGGCAAAGATCGCCTGCTGAAGGCCGTGCAAGAGTTGTCTAAGGCGTTTGCCTTGGCTGTTCCACACGAGGAAGCGCTGCGTATCCGGGACGACGTCGCCTTCTTTCAGACGGTGCGGGCGAGCCTTGCCAAGCGGGCGCCTGGTGAAGTCAGAACCGAGGAGGAGCTTGACCATGCCATTCACCAGATCGTCTCCCGCGCCGTGGCCCCTGAGGGCGTCGTGGATATCTTCGCGGCAGCGGGTATCAAGAAGCCCGACATCTCCATCCTCTCTGAGGAGTTCCTCGCCGAAGTGCAAAACATGCCTCACAAAAACCTCGCCGTGGAGTTGTTGCAGAAACTTCTCAAGGGGGAGATCAGCACCCGGCGTCGCAAGAACGTCGTACAGGCCCGCTCGTTCGCCGAGATGTTGGAACGGACCATCCGCCGTTACCAAAATCGCGCCATCGAAGCGGAGCAGGTGATCAAGGAGCTCCTCCAGCTCGCGAAGGACATGCGGGAAGCGATCGCTCGGGGCGAGGCCCTGGGCCTGTCCGAGGACGAGCTCGCCTTCTACGATGCGCTCGAAACGAACGACAGCGCGGTCAAGGTGCTGGGCGACGAGACACTCCGAATGATCGCGCGCGAGCTGGTCGCCACCGTGCGCAACAACGTCACCATCGACTGGACCTTGCGCGAGAACGTCCGCGCGCACCTGCGCGTGCTCGTCAAGCGTATCCTGCGCAAGTACGGCTACCCGCCCGACAAGCAGGAGAAGGCGACGCAAACGGTGCTGGAGCAGGCGGAGGTGCTCTCGGTGGAATGGGCGACGGCATGAAAGGGATATACCCCTTCCATCCGTCCACGCTCTCGGTCTTTCAGCGCAAGTGGCAGGCCCTTCCCCAGTATCAGCAGACCCGCGGCACCTTGGCGATGCTCGCCCAGTGGATCGCCTGGGCCTATCGCGACGGGTTCACCACAGCCAGGCGCGAACCGCTGATTACCTTGGGATCCCCCCCGCTTCATGACCTCGGCTTTCGCAGCACGATCCTCGGGCAACTCGGCGAATCCCGCCTCGTTGCAGCCATCGAGGCAGACATCGCCGGCGAACATTCTCACGCCCGGGCGCTGGACGCCGACACCAAGGGGCCGCTGCGCGACATCCATCGCCGCGTTGGGACCGCGATCCTTTTTGAGTCCTCGGGCGGCCAGACCGACCGGGTGGCGCACCTGCCGGAATTGCGCTTCGCCCTAGGCGAGCCGGAGGTGGACACCAAGTCCGTGGACAACGCCGCCCTTGCGCTGGAAAGCACACGGATTCTCCAGGAGCTTTTGTGCAATGCTTGTAAATACACACCTCCCCGGGGAACGATTACCTTAAGTGTAGAATTTTTAGATAAAAATCAATGTATTTTCCGGGTTATTAATACGGGCGTAACGATTCCCTCAGAAGAACAAGAAAAAGTATTTAACAAATTTTATCGTATCCCTCAGCAAGACCGTTGGCAACATGGTGGTACCGGTTTAGGATTGGCTTTGGTTAAAGGGATGGTAGAACAACTACAAGG
>CALGZO010000152.1 GCA_937934465.1 uncultured Fimbriimonadales bacterium
GAACGAACCCGACTTGGACGACATCCCCGACCATGTGCGCGAGCAGATGACCTTCCACTTGGTGCGCCATATGGACGAGGTGTTGCCGCTCGCCTTGATGCACGGCGAGCGGCTCGAAGATCGGCTCAAGGACGCCGAGCGCGCCGAAGCGATGGCTTAACGCGCCTTCAGCAGCCCTGTCCGAAGTTGAACAGCACCATCAGCAGGTCGGCGTCGTCCACCACGCGGTCGCCGTTCACATCGGCAGGAGTGATCGCTGTGCTGCCGAACTCGAACAGCACGCTCAAGAGGTCGGCGTCGTCCACGCAGCCGTCGCAGTTCACATCGCCCTCAATCGCGCGGCGATAGATGCGGATGTTGTCGATCTCGATAGTCATCGCGCCGCCCGAGTTGACGCCCAAGTTGAGCGTGCAGTATTCAGGGTTGTCGTCGGGGGGCAGCGTAGCGTCGCGATAATCCAGCGCAATAGTGCGGGTGAAAGTGTTCGCGCCCTGCGCGACCTCCGCGGAATAGTTCGACTGACCCCACCCTGCAGGGCTGTTGATTGACATAATCATGTTGCCCCAGCCGTCAGGCGGCGCCGAGACGATAGTCACATCCATCACCACGAGGTCGCCACGGCGCACCATCGCCGCAAGATTGGTCGCGCTCCCGTCGAACAGCCACTTGAAGCCGCCTTCGCTCTCCACGCGCATCTTGCCGTCCACCCAAGTGAGCGTGACGCCTGCCTGATCGCCAATGTTGAACCCCTGCAGGTCGTTGTCGAAGGTGAACGCCCTCATCTCGCACGCGCTGCGGTACAGGCGCAGGCTATCGAAATAGAGCTCGTGCGAATCGCCCGCGTTGACGCCGAGATTCAGTTGGAACCATTCCACATTCGGGTTGGGCAACGGCAGCGACTCCAAGTCAATCAGCACTGTGCGCGTGCCCGACTGACGGGGCAGACCAATCAAGCCAAGCGCTTGGTTCCAGTCGTAGCCTGCGGGACCGTTAAGTGAGACCACCATGTTCGCCCAAGGAACGCTTCGCTCTTCGGGCACAGTGACATCGAGCAGGAGTTTTTTGCTGATTTGCAGGTAGGGGAGCAGCTCGTCGCGCGCGCCGTTGCTGCCTAGCCAGCGAAAACCGCCTGAGGTACTGGGCCAGAGAACTGCCATCGAGTAGTCGCCGTGGGTCACGCCCGTCTGGGCGCGGAACACTTGCCAGCCGTCGCCTGCGCTGTTAGCGTAGCCGTGCAAGTCCTCCGTTTCGAACGAGTAGACAATCTGCGCGGGCGCATTCGCAGCAAAGAACGCGCCAATCAGAACGCCCATCCAGTATGTATGCCTCATCGCTTTGGTCTCCTTCGCATCGGATTTACGCCATCCGATGCAACCCTATTATAGCCCAAAACACTGTGGATTGACAAATTACGGCGGAGGGTCTGAGAAATCGCGCGCTGAGGCTTGAGATGCCTCGCTGCGCTCGGCGCGACAGCAGCCGCTAACCCCCAAAAGCCTGTCATTCCGAGCCACAGGCGAGGAACCTCTACTTGTTCAAGGCACTTTCCGAACACGCTCCAATCCCCTTGACAAACCCTGAAAAATGTGCTACAATATAAAAACATTTACGGGACTTTGCCGAAGCAGGAGTAAACAGCTCGTTGGCGGGAGGCGGACGCTACGAGGGTGTGTCGTCGGCGGGGACGCCGACGCTACGAGGGTGTGTCGTCGGCGGGACGCCGACACTACGAAGGGCGTGTCGTCGGCGGGACGCGGACGCTACGCGGTGGGGGTGTGTCGTCGGCGGGGACGCCGACGGTACGCAGTGGGGGTGTGTCGTCAGCGGAACGCTGACGCTACGAAGGGCGTGTCGTCAGCGGGACGCTGACGCTACGCGGTGGGGGTGTGTCGTCGGCGGGGACGCCGACGCTACGAGGGTGTGTCGTCGGCGGGACGCCGACGCTACGAAGGGTGTGTCGTCGGCGGGGGCGCCGACGCTACGAAGGGTGTGTCATTGGCGGGACGCCGACGCTACGAAGGGTGTGTCGTTGGCGGGACGCCGACGCTACGAATGGGGTTGCGCCTACGAGATTACGCACGGACAGGAATGTCCGTGCTACAGGCGCAGGCGCGACGCCAAGAATGGCGTCGCACCAGAGCGCGCCTGTACGCCTTGGGTATCTCCAATCGTTGTTTGGCAGGGACTATGACGCGCCGCCGACCTCCAAGCGCACGAACCGAGCAATCTTCAGGTCGCTGCCGACAGCTTTGAGCATATCGCCGATGGTCTTCGACTCGTCTTTGTAGAACGGTTGCTCCAGCAGGGCGACTTTTTGCACGAAGTTCTTGTTGACGCGCCCGCGCGCGATGTTCTCGGCGACATTTTCGGGCTTGCCTTCGTTGATGGCGCGCTGTTTCTCGATTTCTATCTCTTGCTGCAACATTTCGGCGGGGATGTCGTCGCGCGAGAGGTATTGCGGCATACTCCACGCGATTTGGATGGCAATTTCGTGCGCCACCTGCTGCATTGCGTCCCTGTCTGCGCTGCCGGTAAGCACGACCATCACGCCGACGAGTTTATTGTGGTGGATGTAGATGTCCACGACGCCGTTCTCGCCGTCGGGCACGCGCGCGAGGGCGTAGTTCTGAAACGCGATGCGCTCGCCCGTCTTGCCGATAGCGATTTCGATTTGCTTTTCGACGGTGATGCTGCTATCGTTGAGCGCAGGGCGTTGCAGGATGGCGTCCATCTGCCCCTCCGCGCCGACCGCCAAGACATGTTGCAGCAGTTCGGCGGCGAGGTTCTGGAACTCCTCGTTGCGCGCCACGAAGTCGGTCTCACAGCGCAGGTCGATGAGTGCGCCAGTGCGTCCATCCTCGCTGACGAGTCCTGCAATGACGCCTTGATTCACTTCCTTGCTGGCGCGTTTGCTGGCGATAATCGCGCCTTTCTCGCGCAGGATGAGTCGGGCTTTCTCCATGTCGCCGCCCGCTTGCTCCAGCGCGCTTTTGCAGTCCATAAACCCTGCGCCGGTCTCGTCGCGCAGTTCCTTGATGAGTTGTGGGCTAATGCTCATCGGTAATCCTCCTCCAGATCTTCTAAGCGGTGTCGCTTCATTAGTTCCCATTCTTTGCCCATAATTTCCTCGTCTGAGAGGGGCGTGGCGGGCGTGATTTCCTCGCCGAACATCTTGCCGTACTCCGCCACCTGTTCGGGAGGCAGTGGGGCTTCCTCTTCGACGATGGGCATCTCTTCGGCGAGCATAACCTCCGCGCCTTGCCATTCGAGCTGCTTTTCTTCGATGATGGCGTCGGCAATGCGCCCTGCAATCAGGCGGATGGCGCGTATGGCGTCATCGTTGCCGGGGATGGGATAGTCCACCTCGTCGGGGTTGCAGTTCGTGTCGACGATGGCGATGGTCGTGATGCCCAGTTTCCGCGCTTCGGCGACGGCGGTATGTTCCTCTTTGAGGTCGACCAAGAACAGCGCGGACGGCAGTTTGGGCATCTCCTTGATTCCGCCGAGGTTGCGCTCCAGTTTCTCGTATTCTTTGCGCAGGCGGGACGCCTCCTTTTTGGGGATGCGCTCCAGCTCGCCTTCTTGCATCATGCGCTCCAGCTCCTTGAGGCGTTTCACGCGCGATTGGATGGTGCGGAAGTTGGTCAGCGTGCCGCCGAGCCAGCGATAGGTGATGTGGAACTGTCGGCTGCGGATGGCGGCTTCCTTGATGGCGTCGCGCGCCTGCTTCTTCGTGCCGACGAACAGCACATGCCCGCCGCTGTTGACTATCTCTTTGACGGCGCGCTGCGCTTTGTCGAACATCTCGACGGTCTTATGCAGGTCGATAATGTGGATGCCGCTGCGTGCGCCGTAGATATAGCGGCGCATGTTGGGGTGCCACTTGCGTGTCGGATGCCCGAAGTGGACGCCCGCTTCCAAAAGGTCGCGCATACTGAGTTCTGCCATAGTTTGCCTCCGGGTTGGTTCCTCCCGCGCCGTCTACCGCGCTTACAATCTCAGCCGTGCGGTTGAGACACCCTCGCGCGTCGGGCGCGGTATGTGATAGGCGATAGTATACCCAATCCTGCGCTGCGCTCGCAGGTATAATTTTCGCGTCGATGACTCTCACGATGCTGATGATTGTGGCGTTTCTGACGCTGTTTGGGGGCGCGCTGGCATACGCCGCCGATGGGCTTGGCAGGAAACTGGGCAAGCAGCGGCTGAGCCTGTTCGGCATCCGCCCGCGCCACACCGCGACGCTCATCACTACCGCCACAGGCTGCCTCACCGTCGCGCTGACCGTGATGGGGATGACGCTCGCCAACGAGTCGTTCCGCGCGTGGATTACGCGCGGCGACCAGATTCTGCAAGAACTGCACGCCAACGAGGCACGCTTGAAGGAGCTGCAAGCGCGCAACGCTGAGTTGGAATCCGTCAATCAGCAAATCCGCGCCCGACAAGCGCAACTCAGCAGCGAACTCGCCAAACTCGAACGCGAGTACCAAGCCCAACTGGCGCAGGCAGAGCAGCTCCGCGCCCAGCTCAGCCAGGTCAACGCGCAACTGCAGTCCACACAGACGCGCTTGGGCGACGCGAACCGCCAACTCACTCAAGCGCAGCGCACCCGCGAGCAGCTCGAGGCGCAGATTCGCGCCGCGCGCGCGCAAATCAACACGCTTAGGCAAGCCCAAGACGCCCTGCGCCGCCAGAACGACGAGTTCGCCCAGCAAGGCGCGTCGCTCGCTTCCGAAAACGCACAGTTAGACCGCGAGAACCGACGCCTGCGCGAGGCGGGCGAGCAACTCCAAGCCCAGAACCGCCAACTGGAAGAGCAGAACCGTCAACTCGAAAGCCAAAATAGTATCCTGTTAGACCGCGCGACGAGCCTACGCCTGCAACTTACCGAGCTGGAGCAAGCGACGCGCGAACTCGCGCAACTGGCGAACATTCGGCTGCGCCCCATCGCCGTCCAAATCGAGGAAGAGCTCGGACGAGTCGTCATCGACGCAGGCTTGAGCGAGGTGCGCGTGCGTCAGGCGTTGCAAGACCTGCTGAACCTCGCCGACCGTACTGCCCGCGCGCGCGGCGCCAGCCCAGCCGTCGGGCAAAACCGCGCCGTGTTCATCCCCGATAAGCGCGTGCGACTCGCCACAGGCGAGCAAGACGAAATCACAGAAAGCGAGAGCCTCGAAGCCATCGTGCAGAACATCCGCGCCTCCAGAGACTCTGTGGTGGTGCTTGCCCTCTCGCTGACCAACACGGCGCAGGGCGAACCTGCCCCTATTGAGCTGCGCCTGTTCCGCAACCGCAAAGTGTTCGACGCCGACGAGGAGATTGCGCGGCTCACCATCGACTGTCGTCCCGACCGCAATCCGTTGGGGCAGGTGCTGAACTTCCTGCAGACGGAGGTGCGCCGACGCGCCATCGAGGCGGGCATCCTGCCCCGACAGGAGCGCGCAGGCGCGCTGCCCACCGTCGGCGAGACCGAACCCGAAGCTCTGATCGAGCTGATGGAGCAGGCGCGTCAGTGCCGTACCGAGCGCGTGCTGCTGATAGTGCGCGCCGCCAAGACGACCTACGCGGGCGATACGCTGACCCTGAAGTTCGAGACGCTGCCCGAACGCGCAGCAGGAAGAGGCTAACGCGCAGCGAACTGTGTCTGCTATGCAACGGCTGATTGGCGCACACACCTCCACTGCGGGCGGTCTGCACAACGCGCTCTACGAGGGCAAACGGCTCGGCTGTACCGCCGTGCAAATCTTCACTTCCAGCCCGCGCCAGTGGAAGCCCGCCAGCGTCGCGCCCGAACAGGTTCAACAGCTCCAGCACGCCCGCGCCGAGACGGGCATCGAGTGTGTCGTGTCGCACGCCGCCTACCTAATCAACCTCGCCTCGCCCGACCCCGACACCCGCCAGAAGTCGCTGGCGGCGTATGCGGCGGAGCTGCACCGCTGCGCCGCGTTGGGCATCCGCTACGCCGTCGTGCATATGGGCTCCCACCCCGACTTCGAGACGGGGATGGACTTGCTCATCGCGAGCCTGCGCCAACTGCTCGCGGAGACGCCCAACTCGGTCTGCATCGCGATGGAAACCATGGCAGGTCAGGGCAGCGCGCTCTGCTACCGATTTGAGCATTTTGCGCGAATTTACGACGCGCTGCCCGACGAACGGCTCGTGATATGCGCCGACTCGTGCCACCTGTTCGCCGCTGGCTACGACCTGCGCACGCCCGACGCCTACCACGCCGTATGGACGGAGTTTGACCAACTGATAGGGCTATCGCGCTTGCAGGTGTGGCACTTGAACGACTCCAAAAAGCCGCTCGGCTCGCGCGTGGATCGGCACGAGCATATCGGCGAGGGCGAACTGGGCATCGGCGCATTCGAGCTGATTCTAACCGACTCGCGTTTCGCTGCGCTGCCGATGCTCATCGAGACGCCCGACGAGCAACGCTTCGCCGAAGATTTGCAGAAGCTATGGGGCATCGTCGGCGCGTGACGCTATCAGGTATACTTGCTTTGTGCATTTGGGCACAGATTGTGAACGCAAGTAAGGAGGCGACTTATGGCGAATATCGGCAAAGTTGTGCAGGTGATGGGTCCCGTCGTCGATGTGCGCTTCTCCGACGGCGAGCTGCCCGCCATCAACAACGCCATCAAAATCAAGGACGAGACGCGCGGCATCGATTTGACCTGCGAAGCGGCGCAACATCTCGGCGACGACATCGTGCGCACTGTCGCG
>CALGZO010000153.1 GCA_937934465.1 uncultured Fimbriimonadales bacterium
GCGCCTGATTCAACGCCCTGTTCGGGTGGGGGGCGTGCGCTACGCAGGCGTTTATATTGGGCATGAGCCGCCGCGCATGCCGAATGTGGCGTGGGCGCGCCCGCTGATGACGCCCCTGATGGTCAGCGGCGCGTCGCCCCGTACCCTGAAACGCTTGGAAGAGTGGCTGAAACCCTACGGCGTCACGCCTTTGATGGCGTCAGGCGGCGCACGCACGAAGCATCTGCCCGTGCAGTTTCAACCGGGAGCCGCTGTCGGCGCGCCGTTAGCCACAGGCGACCTCGACCTCACCGCTATCGGCACGCTCACCTACCGCAACGGAGACTATGTGCTGGCGTTCGGACACCCGTTTCTGGGGGTGGGGGAGCTTGAAGCGCCGATGACCGCCGCCGAGATTGTGGATGTGTTCTCGTCCTACGCGTCGTCGTTCAAACTGGGCAACCGCGCGCAGACGCTGGGCGCAGTGTATTACGATGGCGCGTTCGCCATCGCAGGGCGCGTCGGACAGCAAGCGCAGATGATGCCGATGCGCATGCGCGTCACGAACCTCGAAACAGGCGTGCAGCGCGAGTTCCGCTGCGAGATTATCCGACATCGGCTGCTAACCGCGAGTATCGCCGCTTCTGCAGCGTTGGAGTTTCTCGATAGGGTTCACTTCAGCATCGGCGACGCGACGGCGACCGTGCGCTGGCGACTGGAGACGCGCCCCTACGGTGAAATCCAATTCGAAAATCGCGTGGCGACGCGCGATACCCTCATCGGCGGCGTGCTGGGCGACCTGATGTATGTGATGAACCTTGTCAGCAACGCGCCCGAACAGAACACCACGCTCGAATCGCTGGAGATGGAGGTGGTGATACAACCAGGCGGGCGCGCCGCGCGCATCGAGAGCCTGCAGATAGACAAGTTCACCTACCGCCCGGGCGAGCGGATTGAAGCGCGTGCGATGGTGCGCCTGCCCGATGGCGTCTTGCAGCCGTACAATTTCACGCTTCGCATCCCCGAAGATGCGCTGCCTACGCGCTATATGTTGCAAGTGAGCGCAGGCGGCGCAGCTGTCGCGCCGACGGGACTTCTGGCGCTGCTGCTGGGCGCGGAGGAGGTCTTCGTGGGCGGGGGCGACACCGAGAGCCGACTACGCGAGTTTCTGCAAGGCGAGCGCAACTTCCAACTGGTCGCCACGCTGAATATGCCGATGCCGACCCTCTCGGTGAACGGCGCGCCGCTGCTGCAGCCGCCGCCCATAGTGCGCAGTGTGCTGATGGGGCAGCGCGTCTCCCAAGTCCGCCCCACCGCCGACCGTATCAAGCAGGTGCTGGACACCCCCTATGTGCTGCAGGGCAGTCAGAGCATAGCGATAACCGTGCTGCCGAGCGATACAGGGCGAATGCCGTTCGGAGCGGGCGCGCCGTCCGCTATGATTGTCGAGGAAGATGAGTCCGAGTCGGAAGAGGAGCCGTCGCGCCCCCCGATGGAGACGCCGCCAAGTTTCGGAGGCAGTCCGCCGCTGCCTGAGCTGAGCGCGTTGGAGTCGTCGGAGTCGGCGAGCGCATCGCCCCCGACGCGCCGTGAGCGACCTGTCAGTCGCGCCCCACGCACTTGGCAGCCCAGCGACTTCGCCCAGCTCAGGCGCGGTACTTTTGAAGGCGTCGCGTTGCAGATGGACGGTCGCCTGCGCCTCTCGCTGGCGCGCCGCCACACACATACTACGCCATTGGAGTACATCTGGAGCGCGCTGGGCGACGACACAGGGCTACTTGTCGGCGGCGGCGTGAAGGGGCGTATCCTCCGAGTGGGGCAGGACTCCGCTGAAACGCCCTATCCCGAGCTGCCCGGCGCGTTCGTCACCGCGCTTGCCCGCAGCGAGAACGGCGAGTTGTACGCAGGCGTCGCGCCTGAAGGCGAGGTGTATCGCGTCGGCATGCGCGGCTACGAGCGCGTGCTGCGCACAGAGGCGCGCTACATCAACGCGCTGCTGTGGCGTGAGGGCGTCCTGTATATCGCCACTGGCGCGCCCGCCCGCGTGCTGGCGTGGGACGGCAACACCCTGCTGACGCTGCTCACGCTTGAGGAGACCCACTGCACAACGCTCGCGGTGGATAGCGACGGCGCGCTCTATGTCGGCGCGTCCGAGCGCGGCGTGGTGTATCGCATCAGCCCGACAGGCGGCGCGACGCCGATTGCCGACCTGTCCGAACCGAACATCATGGCGCTGGCGACGGACGATTCGGGCAACCTCTACATCGCCGCCGCGCCGTCGGGCAACCTCTACCGTCGCACGCCCGACGGACGCCTGGAGCCGCTCTACCCGCAGGGACGGCAGAACTGGCGCGGTCTCGTCCGACATGGGCAGACCCTCTACGCCCTAACCGACAGTGAGGTGTACGCGCTGAGCTTGACGGAGGCGCGTCCGCAGCCTGTGCTGATGTACCGTCAGCAGGGGTTGCAGCTGGTGGGCGGCGGCGTGTCGGGCGAGACGCTGCAGCTCGCCTCGGCGGACGGACGGGTGATTGTCCTCGCGCCGAGCGACACGGGCGTCTACCTCTCGCCTGTGCTGGAGGTCGACGCGCCGGCGCAGTGGGGCGCACTCCGCTGGAGCGCGACCCTGCCCGACGGCGCGGAGGTCGTCCTCCAGACCCGTTCGGGCAACACGCGCGAACCCGACGCCTCATGGAGCCAGTGGAGCGCGCCTTACCTCAACCCCGACGGCAGCACGGTTCTCAGCCCGCCCGCGCAGTACCTGCAGGTGCGCGTGCAGCTGAAAGCCGCCGGCGAAGAGTCGCCCGTTCTCAACCAATTCAGCCTCCACTACATGCCTGCGAATCGTCCGCCCGAAGCGCAGCTGCTGGGACTACAGCCCTATGCCGCGCTCAGCGACAAAGTCACGATTCGCTGGCGCGGACGCGACCCCGACGGCGACACGCTGCGCTTCGAACCGCAACTTTCGCGCGACGGCGGACGCACTTGGGAACCGCTCAGGAACGGCAAGCCCGCAAGAAGCGACGCCCCAGCGAGCCGCCCGACGAACACCCCCACCGATGCGCTGGATGTCGTCATCACGGATATCCAGATAACCGATATCCAAGTGACGGATATCCAAATAGACGAGGCGGTTCCTGAGGCGATGCGTGAGGCGCTGCGCCAGCAGATTGCTCAGGGGCTGCAAGAGCGCTTCAAACGCCTCGCCGCCGACGATGCGGACAGTGCGTCCGACTCGGAACGCCCCGCGCGGAACCAGTTCGTGTGGGATACCAAACAGACGCCCGACGGCGTGTATCTGCTGCGCGTGATGGCGACCGACCAGCCCGCCTCGCCGACCGACTACGCGACGGTCTATTCGCCTGCTGTGCCTGTGGTGGTGTGCAACACACCGCCCACGCTTCGGGTAAGCGAGCGCAGTATCCAAGTCTCGGATGGCGTGGTTGAGCTGTCGGGGTTCGCGCTCCAGCCCTTCACCGCGACGAAGACGCGCACCGACGAGAGCGACCAGCCGTCCGCGTCGCGCCTCGCTATACAACACAGCGTGTCCATCACGGGCGTACAGTATAAAATCGGCAACGGCGAGTGGCTCAGCGCGGAGCCTGTCGACGGCATGTTCGACTCGGCGTTCGAGGGGTTCCGTATCCGCACGCCGAAACTGCCTGCAGGCGAGCATACGCTGATTATTATGGCGTTCAACGCGGCAGGCAAGAGCGTACAGGTGGAACAGAAAGTGACTGTGAAGCCGTAGCGGGCGCGTTCAGGTACTCTATAGCAGGTGCGCGAGGAGTTAGTCTGGCTGGACGACGAGTCGGGGCGTCGGCAGAGTGTATGGCGGGCGTCGCTGGAGTTCGTGGGCGCGCTGTGGCTGCTGCTTGTAGCGAGTCTGCGGGCTGTGCTGCAGGGTCGCATCGAGGCGCGCGAGACCGTGCATCAGATGGCGTTTATCGGCGCGGCGTCCGCCCCGATTGTCGCGCTCACCAGCGCGTTCACAGGAGCGGTGGTCACGCTCTATTCTGCGTCGTTGCTGGTGCAGGCGGGCGGCGGCGGCTTCGTCGGCGGCGCGATAGCCTTAGCCATGACGCGCGAGCTTGCTCCCATCCTCACAGGCATCATGGTCACAGCGCGCTGTGGCTCGGCGATTGCCGCGCAGCTCGGCACGATGAGAATCACCGAGCAAATCGACGCCCTGCGCGCTTTGGCGGTCAGCCCTGTGCAGTACCTTGTGGTTCCGCGCGTGCTGGCGGCGTTGGCGATGTTCCCGATGCTATGCGCGATTGCCAACTTCGCAGGCATCGGCGGCGGCTGGGTGGTCGCCAACGCCTTCGGCATCGGGCTGAACAGCTTTTTGGACTCCATACGCTTGCTCACGAAGCCGTTTGACCTCGTCGGCGGGCTGATTAAGACGCTCGTGTTCGCGCTGATAGTGACGATAGTGAGCTGTCAGCAGGGGCTGGGCGCGCGTGGGGGCGCGGCAGGCGTCGGGTACGCCACCACACGCGCCGTCGTGCTGTCGATGGTGCTGATATTCGCCGCCAACTACTTCTTAGCCGACCTGCTGTTCGCCAAGCGATGAACGCCGCCCCTGCGCTGGAGACGCGCCAGCTGGTCTACGCTGTCGAGAACGCGACGATACTCAAGGGCGTCGATTTGCGGGTGGAGTACGGCGAGGTGGTGGGCATTATGGGCGCGTCGGGCAGCGGCAAGACCACCTTGCTCAAGTGCCTGTGCGGGCTGCTCAAGCCGACGGCAGGCGAAGTGTGGGTGGAGGGGGTCAACATCGCGCCTCTAAGCGAACGCGAGCGGATGCCCATGCGCCTGCGATTGGGCATCGTGTTCCAATACGCGGCGCTGTTCGACTTTTTGACGGTGGCGCAGAATGTGGCGTTCGGGCTGGAACGCCATCGCCGACTCAGCCGCGCGCAGATTCAAGACATCGTGCGCGAACGGCTGGCATGGGTCGGGCTGGAAGACACGGGACATCTCTACCCATCGCAGCTGTCGGGCGGCATGCGCAAGCGCGTGGGATTGGCGCGCGCCCTCGCGATGGACCCGCACATCGTGCTGTTCGACGAACCCACCAGCGGCTTAGACCCCGTTAATGCCTATCAGATCGACCAACTCATCACGCGCCTGAACCGCGAGTTGAACCTCACCGCCGTCGTCGTTTCGCACGATGTTGTGAGCCTAATGCGCACTGCCCACCGCATCGCGATGGTGGACAACGGGCAAATCATCGCGGAAGGTACGCCTGACGCCATACGCCAGCACGAGCATCCGCAGGTGCAGGCGTTCCTGCGCATGGCGTCCGCAGAGGCGTTATAGATCGCTCACTCAAAGATGCGTAGCCCCGCCTTATTCCAATCGTCCAAGAAGCGTTGCAAGCCGATGTCGGTGAGCGGATGGTGGAACAGCTGCTCCATCACCTTGAAGGGCATTGTGGCGATGTGTGCGCCGAGCCGTATCGATTCCACCACATGCATCGGGTGGCGAATGCTGGCGACCAGCACCTCACTGTCGTAGCCGTAGTTCTCCACCATCTGGACGGCGTCTTCGATCGTGCGCATGCCCTCGCTGGCGATGTCGTCCACCCGCCCGACGAACACACTGATATAGCTTGCGCCCGCTTTGGCGGCTAACAACGCCTGCGCAGGCGAGAACACCAGCGTCATGTTGACGCGAATGCCTTCGCGCGTGAGTCGGCTTGTGGCGGCGATGCCAGCAGGCGTCATCGGGATTTTCACCACGATGTTGGGCGCCCACGAGGCGATTTCGTGCGCTTCACGGAGAATCTCATCGACCGTTATGCCCACCACCTCAGCGCTGATGGAGCCGTGCGGCAGTATCGAACACATCTCCAGCACGGTCTCCTTGAAGCCGCGTCCTGCCTGAGCAATCAGCGAGGGGTTGGTCGTCACGCCGTCCAAAACGCCCCATTCAGCGGCTCGGCGCACCTCCTCGACCTTGCCTGTGTCCACGAAGAGTTTCATTGGGGGGTCTCCTGGCTGCCGGGGGTGGATTCGAACCACCACTACCAGATCCA
>CALGZO010000154.1 GCA_937934465.1 uncultured Fimbriimonadales bacterium
GACAACTACGATAGCTTTACCTACAATCTGGTGCAGTATCTCGGCGAGTTGGGCGCGGAGATTACCGTTGTGCGCAACGATGAGCTCACGGTGGAGCAAGCGCTCGCGCTGCAGCCCGACCGTATCCTGATTTCGCCAGGACCCTGCACGCCCCACGAAGCAGGGATTAGCATCCCACTCATCCAAGCGGCGGCAGGCAAAGTTCCGATTCTGGGGGTGTGCTTGGGGCATCAAGCGATAGGCGCGGCGTTCGGGGGCAATATCATCCGCGCGAAACGCCCCATGCACGGCAAGGAGTCGCCAGTGCGCCACACCAACACGAGCGTCTTTCGCGGAACGCCCAATCCGCTGCGCGCCATCCGCTACCACTCGCTGGTCATCGAACGCGCCACCCTGCCCGATTGTTTGGAAATCACCGCCGAAAGCGAGGACGACGGCGAGATTATGGGCGTGCGCCACAAAGCGTATCCCATCGCGGGCGTGCAGTTCCACCCAGAGTCGATTCTCAGCGAGGCGGGTATGCAGATACTGCGCAACTTTTTAGCCGACGGCGAGTAGTCGGCGTCCGTCTGCGCTGCCCAAGAGCAGTTCGCACGCGCGCTCAGGGTGGGGCATCATCCCCAGCACATTGAACCCCTCGTTTGCTATGCCTGCGATATGGTCGGTTGAGCCGTTCGGGTTCCATGCGTCGTCGAGGGCGCCTGTGGGGCTGCAGTAGCGGAAGAGAATCTGCCCGTTCGCACGCAGTTGGCTTAGGGTCGCCTCGTCGCACACATAGCGTCCGTCGCCGTGCGCGATGGGGATTTGCAACACCTCGCCGGGTTGATAGCGGCGGGTGAAGGGCGTGTCGGCGTTCTCCACGCGCACATACACGGGCTTACAGCGGAACTTCAGGCTGAGATTGCGCGTGAGCGCGCCGGGCAGCAGCCCCGCCTCGCAGAGTATCTGGAACCCGTTGCACACGCCCAGCACCAAGCCCCCGCGCGCGGCGTACTCGCATAGGCTCTCCATAATCCGCGCGAAGCGAGCAATCGCTCCCGGACGCAAGTAATCGCCATACGAGAAGCCGCCGGGCACAATCACCAAGCCGTACTCGCTCAAGTCGCGCGGTTCGGCGTGCCAGAGATACTCAGCTTCGTAGCCCAACACATCGCGTAGCGCATAGTAGGCGTCGCGGTCGCAGTTGGAGCCGGGAAACACAATCACGCCCGCTTTCATGGCTCAATCTCATAGCGATACTGCTCGATCACGGGGTTCGCGAGGAGTTTCTGGCACATCGCCTCAACCTGTTCGTGGGGATCGCCGTTCGGGGCGAGCTCCACCTCCAGATATTTGCCGACTCGAACGCCCTGCACGCTCTCGAAGCCCAGCTGCTGCAACGCGCTTTGCAACACACGCCCCTGCGCATCCAGCAGCGCAGGCTTCAAAGTGATATAGACCTTCGCCTTGGGCATACTCAGATTGTACCTTCACTCCACTTGGGGCAGTGGCGTGCGGTTCGCGGCGCCGATACGGTTCGGCGGCCAGAACACGAACAGCGCCTTGCCCACCACGCGCTCGGCGTCAAGCAGTCCCCAGTGATGTCCGTCGCTGCTGTTGTTGCGGTTGTCGCCGAGCATCAGGTACTTGCCTTTCGGGATGGGCTGCGAGGGGGTGCGCAGCACCTTCTGCCGCTCGGCGTCGTCGAACACGGGTTGGCGCATCGTGTTCTCGCCGCCTTTCCAGATGTCGCCGAAGTCGCTATACTCGTACACCCAGCCGTCGATGATTTTCATCGAGTACTGGGGGATGCCGTTCAGGTACGGTTCGTTGAGCAGTTTGCCGTTCAGATACAGCCCTTCGCCTGCCCGCACTTCGATTACATCGCCGGGCAGCCCAATCAGCCGCTTCACGAAGTCGGTTTTGCCTGGCGTCTGCCATGGGTTGAGCGCCCAATCGGGCGCACGGAACACCACGATATCGAACCGTTGCGGCGCGCCGAGCCGATAGCTGAACTTGCCCACCATCACCACATCGCCCACCTTCAGCGTCGGCACCATCGACTCGGAGGGGATGTAGAACGGCTGCACCAGATACGGGCGGATGATGAGGTAGACAAGGATGCCGGCGTAGATAATCGCATCCAGCAGGTTATTGACGAATCGCGCCACGCGATTCTGCATAGGCGCAACTGCGAGACGCGCCACGATGCACGCCGCCATCGTGAATACAATCGTGGCGACGGGCAATCGCGCCAGCGTCTCGACCCAGTTCAGCGGACCCGTGGGCGGGGTGAACGGCTCCATCAGCGGCTCATATCTTCCTTCAGGCGCGCGGCTTTACCCGACAGATTGCGCAGGTAATACAACTTCGCGCGACGCACTTTGCCCTTGCGCACGACCTCAATCTTGGCAATCATCGGCGAATGCACAGGGAAAGTGCGCTCCACGCCCACGCCATACGACACCTTGCGCACGGTAATCGTGTCGGCGATGCCGCGATTCTTACGGGCTATCACAACGCCCTCGAATACCTGGATTCGTTCCTTGCCGCCCTCCACCACGCGCACATGCACGCGCACATTGTCGCCCGGACGGAACTCCGGGAGATCGCTCTTCAGATAGGGCTGCTCCACTTCCTGCAATACGGTGTGGTTCATAATAAACACCTCGCTTTGTTGCAGATTTCGCGCGGGTTAAGGATACCCAGCCGCGCAAGCAAGAAGTATACCTCAAGACAAGCGCACTTGGGGTATAATCCCATTGTGCCGATTACCATCGAAAACTTGGAAGAGTTGGAAGCGCTGTTAGAGCAGCACCCCGAATGGCAGGAGCGGCTCGCGGAGAAGTTTCTCAACGAGCGCACCCTTCGGCGCGCCTTTCGCAGCAACCCCGAACTGAAAGAGACCATGCGCCGAGAAATCCTCGGCGAGGAGCTTATCCGACTGCCCGAAATCGTGCGCGAACTTGTGGAAACAGTGAAGGCGCAAACTGTTCGCCTTGAACGGGTGGAAGAGCGCACTGAACGAGTGGAAGCACGCCTTGAACAGGTGGAAGCACGCCTCGAACGGGTGGAAGGACGCCTCGAACGAGTAGAAGGACGCCTCGAACAACTCGAAGGGCGGATGGAGCGCGTCGAGCAAGGTCTCGAGGAGGTGCGCGCAGGGCAAGAAGAACTTCGGCGGGAGGTGAAGGAAATTAACGATTGGAGACGCGGTGAGACAGCGCGACGCGAAGGCGAGCAGTACGAGCAAAAGATTGTCGACCGTGCAATGCGCATCTTCGGCGCGGGCAGAGGCGGCTCGCCACGCGACCCGCTCGTACGCGAAAAACTATTCGAATGGCTGGCGCAAGTGGATATGACCGACGGCGACGATGACGACGGCGATCTGTTCGATCCGATGCTGGCAGACCTCATCTGGTGGAAGTCAAGCGGCGTGGTCGCTCTCGCGGAAATCTCTATCAAGGTGGATCGGGACGATGTGCAACGCGCTCTGCACCGCGCTCAGACGCTGCGCAAGGCAGGATTGGATGTAATCGCCGTGGTGATTGGCTCCGAATGGGCGCACCCTGAAACGAAATCGCTGGCGCAGCAGGCAGGTGTGGAGTGGCGCGTGGGCACAGATTATTCCGATGGCTTGAAAGCGTTCCGCAAGCTCACCTAAATGGCTAACCCCGACCTCGCCAACTACATCACGATTGCCCAGCAGGGGCGCATGACCCCCGTGTATCGTGTGGCGCTGGCAGATTGGGAGACGCCCGTGTCGGCGTTCTACAAGGTAGCAGCGCAGGAGCCTTACGCCTTCTTGCTGGAGAGCGTGACGGGCGGCGAGCAGATTGCACGCTACTCCTATATCGGTTTCGCCCCGACACAGATACTGCGCACGAAGGGGAACATCGCCCGCGTGTGGGAACGCGACACAGGCTGGCAAACATTCGAAATCCCGCCTCATCAGACCCCGTTGGACATCGCCCGCGCCCTGCTCTACCGCGCGCCCTATCACGAATCGCCCCACCTGCCCCGCTTCACAGGCGGTCTGGTCGGCTATCTGAGCTACGATCTCGTGCGCTTTTTCGAACGGCTGCCGAACGCTCCACGCGACGACCTGCACACCGACGACTGCTGCCTGATTGCGCCCGAAGTGCTGCTGATTTTTGACCATGTGTTGCACACGATTACCGTGCTGACGAACTTGGAGCCGAGCGCAGCCCCAGAAACGCGCTATCAACAGGCGCAAGCGCGCATCGACGAGACCTTACAACGCCTGCACGCGCCCATCCCGCCCCCGCCACGCTACGAAGACCCGCAATTCCGCTTGAGTCCGCAGCCCAACATCACGCGCGAGGCTTACGAAGACGCCGTGCGGCGCGCCGTCGAGTATATCCACGCAGGCGATTGCATCCAAGTGGTGCTGTCGCAACGGTTCAGCCAGCCGATTAGCGCGCCGCCGTTCTATCTTTATCGCGCCCTGCGCACGATTAACCCCTCGCCGTATATGTTCTATCTGCAGTTTGACGACGCCACGCTGATTGGCGCGTCGCCGGAGGTGCTGGCGACAGTGGAGGACGGCAAGGCAATCACACGCCCCATCGCAGGCACGCGCCCGCGCGGCAGAACGCCCGCTGAGGACGCCCAACTCGCCCAAGAGCTGCTCGCCGATCCCAAAGAGCGCGCCGAGCATATCATGCTGGTTGACCTCGGACGCAACGATATCGGGCGCGTCAGCGAGTACGGAACCGTGCGCGCCACCGAACTGATGGTAATCGAGCGATACTCGCATGTGATGCATATCGTGTCGGAAGTGCAAGGGCAGCTGCGCGCCGACGCCGACGCCTTCGATGTGCTGCGTGCGTGCTTCCCTGCAGGCACAGTGTCGGGCGCGCCCAAAGTGCGTGCGATGGAGATTATCGACGCGCTCGAACCGACCCGACGCGGACCCTACGCCGGCGCAGTCGGCTACTTCAGCTACACTCGCGAAATGGACGCCTGCATCACGATTCGCACTATCTTGGTGAAGGACGGCGTGGCGCATGTGCAGGCGGGCGCGGGAATCGTCGCCGATTCTGCGCCCGAACGCGAGTACGAGGAGTGCCTCAACAAGGCGCGCGCCGCCCTGAAGGCGATAGAACGCGCCCATCAAGGTTTAGAATAACCGATGGACACCCCGAACGGCAATAGCCTTTACCCAGAGGCGGCTTGGAGCCTTGTCTGCGCCAGCGCCGTGGATTCGCGCACGACCAGCTCGGTGGGCAGGTACTCGTGCAGCGGTTCGGGCGATTGACGCTTAGCAATCTCCAGCAGTTTCTGTACGGCGCGTGCGCCGAGCGCGTCGAGCGGTTGGCGGAAGGTGGTCAGCGGCGGGTTGGCGAGCGCGGCGGAGGGTGGGTCGTCAAAGCCTATCAGCGACACATCCTCTGGCACGCGCACCCCCGCCTGACGCAGCGACTGCAACATCGACAACGCCAAGTAGTAGCCCGCTGCGAAGATTGCCGTCGGTCCGTTGGGCAGGCGTAGCGCGGTGCGGATTGCCTCGCGGTTCGCCTCGTCCACCTCGTCGGCGTAGGGCGTCGTGAAGGTCCACACATCGGTTTCGGGCACGCCCGCTTCCAGCAGCGCGTCGCGGAACCCGCGCCAACGGTCGCGCGAGTTGAAGGTCTCCATCGCGCCGAACAGCCCCACAAACCGCCGATGCCCCAACGCCAGCAGATGCTCCGCCGCCTGACGCGCCGCGCCATAGTTGTCGGTGTCCACGCTCGGCGTCTGCCAGTCCTGACTGCTCGCGCCCACAATCACCACAGGCATACCACGCCGATACAGGTCTTCCAGCAGCGTGATATGCTCGGCGGCGGGCGCAATCGCCAACACGCCCATAAACTCCGACGACCCCAACTCACGCACAATCTGGTCAATCTGATAATCCAGCCAGAGGGTACGCAGTCCCAGCGGCGCAAGCGCGTTGAGGATACTACGCTGCACGCTGCTGAAGTAATAGTCCACAGGCTGCCGCGTGCCTGCGCCCAGTCCGAGCGCCATCACGGTAAACGACTGCTGGAACAGCGTCGGCGGCAAGTTCGCGGCGACAACCGTGCCCACACGCCGCTTGCGCGTCAGCACGCCCTCCTGCGCCAGACTCTGCAACGCGCGACTGACCGTCAGCGGGCTAACGCCCAACTGCTCCGCCAACACGCGCTCAGGCGGCAGCACATCGCCCGGTTTCCAGTAGCCCGTGACTATCTGCCGCTCGACCCACTGGCGCACCTGCACATAGCGCGGGGTTTCCGCATTAAACCGAATTACCATCATGCCACCAACAACCTTATGGTTATAAGGCAACGCCCATTATACCCTATCTATATAGCAAATGTGGCGGCGCATCTAATTCTGGCAATTCGCACAGTAATCTGCTTCAAGGCAGGTGGAAGAACCCCATTAGCGGGGAGAAGACCCAGAGCCTATCGCCGCCCGAAAGGCAAAGGTTTCTCCCCAGCATTCCGAGAATCGGACATGGAGGGACAGATGATGATGCGCAATTTGCTAAACCGACGCCGCGAGCGGGGTTTCACGCTCGTCGAGATTATGATTGTTGTGCTGATTATCGGCATCCTGTTGGCGATTGCCGTGCCGAGCTTTATGAACGCACGCGAGCGATCGCGCGCGAACGCCTGCCGTTCCAACCTGCGCCAGATTCAAGCCGC
>CALGZO010000155.1 GCA_937934465.1 uncultured Fimbriimonadales bacterium
GGGGCTTTTCAGCCCCGGCTATTGGGGGGTGAGTGGTCTGTGTGTGTCAGTAGGGGGATGGTGAAGTCTTCTTGCCGTTCTTCTCTTCGGGCAGTTCCGCCACCAGCGCTTCGGTCGTGAGTAGCATGGAGGCGATGGAGGCGGCGTTCTCCAGCGCGGTGCGCGTCACCTTTGCAGGGTCGATAACGCCTGCCTGCACCATGTTCACGAACTCGCCTGTGGCGGCGTTATAGCCGTGACCTTGCGGCAGTTCTTTGACCTTCTCGACGATGACGGAGCCTTCCACGCCTGCGTTGTTGGCGATTTGGCGCAGCGGCTCTTCGAGCGCACGGCGGACGATATGCACGCCAATCTTCTCGTCGCCGTCCACTTGGAGCGCGTCGAGGGCTTGGATAGCGTTCACGAGCGTCACGCCGCCGCCGGGCACGATGCCCTCCTCCACAGCGGCTTTGGTGGCGTTGATGGCGTCCTCAAAGCGCGCCTTCTTCTCCTTGAGTTCGGTCTCGGTGGCTGCGCCGACTTTGATGACCGCCACGCCGCCTGCGAGTTTCGCAAGACGCTCTTGCAGCTTCTCGCGGTCGTAGTCCGACTCAGTGGTCTCGATTTGCTTGCGGATTTGCTGGATGCGCCCTTGAATGGCTTCGGGTTTGCCCTTCCCACCGATGATGGTGGTATGCTCTTTCTCGATGACCACCTTCTCAGCGCGTCCGAGCTGGTCGATCTTCACATTCTCCAGCTTGATGCCCAAGTCTTCCGTGATGAAGGTTCCGCCCGTGAGGATGGCGATATCTTCCATCATCGCTTTGCGTCGCTCGCCGAAGCCTGGGGCTTTCACAGCAGCGCACTGGAACACGCCGCGCAGTTTGTTCACCACCAGCGTCGCCAGCGCTTCGCCTTCCATATCCTCGGCGATGACCACCAGCGGTCTGCCCGCGCGCACCACCTGCTCCAGCACAGGAATCAGGTCTTGCGCTGCGCTGATTTTCTTCTCGTAGAGCAGGATGTACGGCTCTTCCAGCACGGCTTCCATGCGCTCAGGGTCGGTGATGAAGTAGGGCGAGATGTAGCCCCGATCGAAGCGCATGCCTTCCACGACCTCCAGCGTCGTCTCCGTGCCTTTGGACTCCTCGACGGTAATCACGCCGTCTTTGGTGACCTTTTCGATGGCGTCAGCGACGACTTTGCCGATGGCGGGGTCGTTGGCGGAGATGGTCGCGACTTGCTCGATGGCTTCGCGCCCTTCAATCGTGGTAGCAGTCTGCTTGATGAAATTCACTGCAGCTTCGACGGCTTTATCGATGCCGCGCTTGACATACATCGGGTTCGCGCCTGCGGCGACCGCCTTCAGCCCTTCCTTGAAGATTGCCTGCGCCAGCACAGTGGCGGTCGTTGTGCCGTCGCCCGCGACATCGTTGGTTTTGGACGCCACCTCGCGCACGAGTTGCGCGCCCATATTCTCAAAGCGGTCTTCTAATTCAATCTCCTTCGCAATCGTCACGCCGTCGTTGATGACGGTGGGTGAACCGAACTTCTTCTCTAAAACTACATTTCTGCCTCGCGGTCCCAAAGTGACCTTAACTGCATTTGCTATCGTGTCGACGCCTCGTTCCAGCGCGTGTCTTGCCTGCTCAGTATATAAGATTTCCTTCGCTGCCATCGCTCGCTCTCACCTCCTTGAGGTTTAGTTCTCCAAGATTGCTAAAATATCGTCCTCGCGCAGGATGATGTATTCTTCGCCGCCAATCTTGATTTCCGTACCGCCGTACTTCGAGAAGAGTACCTTATCGCCAACCTTCACTTCAAGGGGTACGACCTTGCCGTCGTCCAGAGTGCGTCCCGTGCCGACTGCCATGACCTCGCCCTCCTGAGGTCGTTCTTTCGCAGTATCGGGCAGAATGATTCCGCTCTGTGTCGTTTCTTCTGCACTCTTCGGTCGCACCACAACTCGATCGCCAATCGGTTTAAGCATAGGCATCACACCTCCTTCTGCGTAGGTGTAGCGTTTTAGCAACTCTCATAAATTAGCACTCGCGCGGGGCGAGTGCCGTCATCGCCTACATGTATACCCTATGCGAATCGGGTTTGTCAAGGGGTTGTGAGGGCAGATTCGGGATTCGCGTCGGAATTCCGTATTTTTGCGGGGTAGTTGGCGCAGGAGTCGCCTGGAATTCTTCAATCCAGGCAACCCTGCAGCAGCGCAGGCGATCCTCTCGGATGCCCTCCTCTCCACGAGTGGAGAGGAGGGTACACTCAACAGTGCGTGGTTGTTCGTCGCTTCTGCCCGCGTATGGTGTGCGGGCTGGAGGTAAGGGTATAATTAACGCATGCAGGGTAGCCGATGGCGCGCCGCGCTGATGTGGCTCTTGTTCGTGTGGCTCAGTGTTGCCGCGAGCGCGACGGCGATGGGATGTCTCCGTGCGTGTGAGCGCGCCTATGCCGACGCCGCCTGCTGCGCTTTGGAGGTCACGCCGCCTTGCTCCGATCAACCGTGCCCGTGCGAGCCATGCCCTGTTTGCAGTGCGCCTGCGCCGCAAGCGCTGGTTGCAAAGGTGGAGTCATCCGCCGCCGTAATCGAGGTTGACTTGTCGCTTGTAGACCTGCCTGAAATACCTGCAGCCCATACCCCCTCAATACCCGCCCTGCCTCTGGCGCGTTCCAGTGCGCCTGCGCCCTGCGTGCACGCGCAGCGCGCCCCTCCTGTGCAGAGCTGAGCGCCGATAGCGCGTCGTATGGGCAGCTTGCCCATGCTCGCTGAACCCACACAACTCAACTCACCTGCAGTCGACTGCAAGTGAACACACAGGAGGTAAACATGCGCGCACAAAACGGTTTCACTCTGATAGAGTTATTGGTGGTGATTGCGATTATCGCGGTTCTGGCGGCGGTTCTGTTCCCCGTGTTTGCGGGGGCGCGCGAGAAGGCGCGTCAGACCGCCTGTCTCAACAACGCCAAGCAACAAGGACTGGCGTTTGCGATGTACCTCGGCGATTACGACGAGACCTATCCGCTCGGTTTCGGGCGGGAGGGCGGCACGGGCGCGTGGCTATGGAACCGCTATCACGCCTTCCCGCACGATTGGCGCAGCAGCGTGCCCGTCGGAAGCCCGCTCCATCAGGCGTATCAGGTTCACTGGGCGAGCGCGGTGATGGTGTATCTCAAAAGCGACGGTGTCTATGCGTGTCCGTCGGCGGTAGTCCGACGCATCGACACGAGCGACTATACCAACCCGCGCCGCGCACCCGCAAAGGTGAGCTACACCTACAACGGGCTACTGCATGGGCTATCGGCGGCGGCGATTGCAAGTCCGTCGACAGTTCCCGTGCTTTGGGAAGGGCGCGGCAAGGCTGGTACAGACGGCTTTGCGCTCAGCAACCCCAGTCTGCGCTGCGACAATCCCGCTCAGCCGTGCGGCTACACCAGTTGCATCTGGGGCGCGCCTGCCGACCCATATCCACTCGGCGTGATGTTCGCGCTGGAAGACACGATGTGGATCCACAATCAGGGCGCAATCTTTTTGCTTGCCGACGGGAGCGCCAAATGGCGACGGCTCGGCGCACAGATTGCTCCTGTTAACACCAACTATCGCGTGGACCCCTACACGCAGTACGACTCACAAGGGCGTCCGGGGCAGTATTGGTACGACGGGTGCAACCCGTGGCTGTTCCGACCGGACTATGACCCGAACGATCCGCGCGGGGAATGCACGGGACGCAGCTGTGAGCGTTGCGATTAGCGTTCTCGCCCCCTCTGCTGTTATGGAGAGGGGGCGCGCTCAGCAGAGGGCGGCTCGGCTTCGGTTAGCGCAGCGCGTTTGCGACCGCGCATGCGGCGGCTTCGCCCGATTCCAGCGCGCCCTCCATATAGCCCACGAACATGCTTAGATAGTCGCCTGCGAAGTGGATGCGTCCCTCAGGCGTGCGCAGCGACGGCAACGCCTCCGTGAGGTAGCTCGGCGCGTGATAGATATAGGCGTGCTGGGCAAACGGGTCGGCTTGCCAATCGTAGCTGCGCGCGGCGAGTACCTGCGCTCGGCAGTTCGGGTACATCACCTCAAGCGTCTGCAGACACTGTTCCACGCGCTGCGCTTCGTTCAGGCGGCGCCACCGCTCGACAGGTTCGCCCGCAACCCAGAACGAGAGGATGCCCGTCTCGCCGCTTTGCAGGTCGGTCTCTTCCCACAAGGCGTTGATGTCTGGCTGGTTCGGCTGCGCATGGGGCGATTGCTTGCGCCAGAATCGCGTGCGGAACTGGATGAGCGTGCGGATGACCTTGCCCCTACCCGCTAAGGCGAGCGCGTCGCGCCGCGCCGACGAGAGCGTCGGCGTCCACTCCAGCTGAGTGAGTATCGGGAACGGCAGCGCGACGATAGCGAAGCGTGCGTGGAGCGTGTAGGGCTTGCCCGATTGGACGCCGTATACGCATACGCTCTCCTCGCGTTGCTCGATGGCGTGGACGGGCGCGTCGAGCCGCAGTTCGCCCCCGCGCGCCACGAACGCGCTGGCAAGGGCTTTCGGCAGCGTATCTGTGCCGTCGCGCAGCTGATACACGCCAGCATCGACGCCATCGCCGTAGAACGCCTCCTGCGCCGCGACGCTCAGAAACGAGAGTTGCTCAGGTTCGGTCGCCTCCATGTTGCGCGTGTAGCGTTGGAACAGCGGCGCGCTCGCCTGCCACACGCCGCGCTGCATCGCCCAGTCGCGCATGCTGAGCCGATCCAGCGGTTTGAGCGCGTCGGGGACTTGCCACGCGCAGCGCGGTTCGGGGATGGCGGCGGCATAGTCGCGCACATCACGCCAGAAGAGCCGCCACGCTCGCTGCGCCGCGCGCGAGGGCGACGGCATCGTCGACGCGCCCCAGAAACTCGGACGGGTACTCACACGCAGGTCGAAATGCTTCGCTAAGCCCAGTACGCGCGTATGATTCGAGTCGATAAACTCAGGACCGAGTTCGGCGTGCTGCCCCGATAGCCCCTCGCGCCATGTGCAGACGCGCCCGCCCACGCGCGCACGCGCCTCCACAAGGCACACGGAGTAGGAAGCATCACGCAGGAGGTAAGCGGCATATAGCCCAGCTAAACCAGCCCCAAGCACGACACAGTCGTATCGCTGGTTGTAATCGCCATCCATAGTCTCACCTATGTTAGAGGATGGCTGAATTATACCGTGTGGCGTTGCGCCCTTGCAAGGTCGGGGCTAATCGCCGCCGCCTCCGCCGCCATCGCCCGCCCCGCCGTCGCCGAACCCGCCATCGCTGAACCAGCCGCCGTAGCCGCTGGAGGGTTGCGCGTCGGATTCGGTTGGTGCAGGCTCGTCGCTGCTGAAGGGATAGACGAAAGAGCCATCCTCGCTGCCAGACATCCCTGATACGCGCCGTTCACGCTCATTCGCGCGTATCTGCCGCACAGTCTGGTACAGCAGCAGCCCGATTACACCGATAAAGCACAACAGCCACAGCAGTTCGAGCATCTGAAGGCTACTCCCTCTGTATCTGATTGGGCGAGTCGGCGTACACGGCGGGGTCGCCCTGATACCACGCGATTGTACCCGACACGCGCACGAACTGCCCCACGCGATAGAGCCGCTCGGGCGCGCCGCCGAACGCCCCTGAGCGCTCACGGCGAATAATCACTTTGAAGTAGCCCTGATGGGGATTGTGGAACCCCAGCAAGGTCTGCTTGCCATTATTAAACACATAGCGCAGCTCGCCCTCGACGGTAGTGGTGTGCCCTGCCCATTCGCGCGCGTGGGTGTGAGGGATGCATTCGGGCGTGGGACGCAGCGCAGGCTGTGCGCGCGCCGTCTCAGGCTCCCATACCCGCGACGCCGTCGGCTGACCGCGCGTGAGCGCGACAATCGCGCCGTCGCAACTGCGGAAGTAGATGTTGTCGTTGCTCACCACATAGCAAGCGTACTCGCTCCAATACTGGTCATAGACCGCGCCCTGCCCGTAGTAGATGTAGAACCCGAAGTCGTAGGGGCGCGTGTTCTCCAAATACTCGCTGCAGTAGTGCGACGCACTAAAGGGGCATCGAGTATCGTCTTGCGAAGTGACAATCGTCGCGAGGCGTTGCGAGGGGATTTTATTGGCGAAGCTGCCGCGAGCATCCGAACGGTCGAGTATCCGCAGCGCGAATCCCGCCTCCCAGTGCCCCCCGAACAGGTAGTCGCCCGCCATCGAGACATTCGGTTGCTCGTCCGTGAGCAGGAACGGGTCGGCGAAGCCCGGCGGATGATCAAACGCGATAAACCGCACATAGCCCGCCTGAAGACCAGACACGGTGGTATCGTCCAGCACCATCTCGCCGAAGTGCGAGTCCCAGCGTGCGTCGTGGGCGTGCTTGGCGCGAATAATCGTGTAGACCACCTCCTTGCCGTTGGGGAGACGCTTCACGACGGGTTGCGGACCCATCGGCAAGTAGTCGTGGTCGCCGTAGCCGCCGTGCCCCACATGGCAGATGAAGGGCGAGCTTCCATCGTCGAGGCGCAGCGCAAACAACGCCTGATGCTGTGGGTTCTGTTGCAACTGCTGGCGCATCGCGGCGTTGGTTTGGGGCCAATCAAACCAGAGCCGATACCAGCCCAATCGCGCCTTGATTAGCACGACGCCCGCGTTCTCGGCGATGACGGGCCAGCCGTAGTGAAACTCTACAGGCTCGTTAGGCTCATAACCGCCGGGTAGGGGCGTGCGCCGCCAGCGTCGGGTTCCATCCGAGCCGTCGATGCCATGCACGGACAGGTCTGCGCAGCCCACCACCACCAGATTCCGCGAGAGCGAGTAGGAGGGCGGCGTCGCCGCCACACTGCCCGCGTTGTAGCGCCAGATTTGACGCATCGTGGACTTGTGGACGCAGTAGACCGAGTTGCCCATCGAGAACCATACCCGATTGCCGAACAGGGCGGGCGGCAAGGGCAGATTGCTGTTTTGGTTCGTGCGGAACACGCCGCGCACTGCGCCTGTCTTGGCGTCCAGACGATAGAGGTTGCCGTTAGACGAGAGGGCGAACACCGACTGCGTGTCGTGGTCGTAAGCGACGGTGGAGCGCACCTCGCCGAGGTTGCCCCGCCGCCACAGGGTGCGCCCGTTGATTTCGCTAAGCGCGAACACGCCGTCGCTGCCAGCCGCCACATAGACGCGCCCGCCGCCTGTGACAGGCTGCACATTGCGCGGCAGCGAGCCGTTCGTCGTGACCTTCGCCACGCCGCCCTGAGCGTCAACGCCGTTCCAAATCCAGCGTAAGCGCCACGGCGGCGGCACGACCTGAGCCGTGTAGCCCGTGCGCTGCGCGTCGTGCGCGTGTTGCGACCATTCCGAAAATCGCGCGCCTGATAGCCGCTGAGGCGTCGCCATGTTAGCACCCCTGTCCGAAATTGAAGAGTACATTAAGAAGGTCTGCGTCGTCCACAACCGCGTCGCAGTTGGTATCCACGCGCCCCAAGCCCTGCCCTGTCTGCCCGAACGCGAACAGCACGCTGAGCAAATCGGCGTCGTCGACGCAGCCGTTCCCGTCCACATCGCCGTCGTGCGCACGGCACGGCACATAAGTATCCAGCAGGAACGCCTCGCGTCGCCCCGTCGCACCGTTGCTCCCCACACCGACGATAAATCGTCCATCGGCGGACACCGCCATCGCCTGCAACAGTTCCGAGCCGTTGCTTAGCAAATGAGCGTATACGATGTTCAAGTCTTCCATCCCACGCGCAGGCGTCCAGCGAAACGCGCGGAAGAAGGTTCCGCTGGTGGGATAGTATTGCCCCACGATGATATTGCCGTCGTCGCTCACATCGCGCGCGATGCTCCACGAACTGTTGTTCAGGGTGTGAATATCCTGTAAACCGCCCTGTTCTGTCCAGCGGAAGGCATGGGATTTGTTGTTCGGATAATCAGCGGAACCGACCACGATGCTTCCGTCGGCGGAGACGCCGTATGCGCTACTGCCTCCACCACCGAAGGTTCCCAGCATCTGCACTTCTGTTTCCGTCCAGCGGAAAGCCGCCAAGGAGCCTCTTCCGACGATACTGTAGCCGACGATGACGCTGCCGTCGGCGGAGACGCTCAACGCTTGCCCGCTGTTCCCTAATCCTTGCAGGTCTTGAGCGCCTTGCCCTGCACGCCACCTGCAGGCGAGAAACTGCCGCTGACGATCTTCCGCCCAGCCCACGATGACAGAACCATCATTGGACGCAGCAAGCGCAGTCCCTAAAGAACCGCCTAACGCGCCCAGAAACTGCACCCCGTCGCGCGCCGTCCAACGGTAAGGGACCCTCTGACCATTAGCATATATCACACTCCCCACAACGACATTTCCGTCACCAGAGACGCCATTGGCTTCACTTCTAGCGCCGCCGAGCGGCACGATTGGCGTCATCACGCCGTTCTCCCAGCGGAACGCACGAGGCTCGGAGTAATGATTGTACGCAAACCCAACCACGACACGCCCGTCCGCCGAGATGTCACTGGCGATACTGAATTGATGGTTCAGCGTACCTAACCATGTAAGCGTTTGGGCTTGCGCCGATGCTACGCTTAGCATCAGGAGCAACCCCACCCCTTTCCCAATGTAGGAGTTTGTTGCCATCATCGTCCTCCAGCAGTCAGCTAAATCCATTATACCATAGCTCCGACTCCCCGAACGCCCCCGCGTGAGGTACACTCTTGGCATCTATTCGCTTCGACGCTGCAGTATCATTCGCGGCGAGCGACGACGCCCCGCGCACAGGAGAGTTAGCAGGCATGCGCAAACTATCCGAACTGAGGCAACGCATCGACCAAATCGACGAACAGCTGCTGCACCTGCTCAACGAACGGGCGGAGTTGGCGAAACAGATTGGCGAGATTAAGTCGCGCGACGCGAAACCGTTCTTCACGCCCGAACGCGAGCAGATGATTTACCGCAAACTGCAGCAGCTCAATCGCGGTCCACTGAGCCAAGAGCAGATAGTGGGCATCTTTCGTGAGATTATCTCCATCTCTCGCGCGCTGGAGAAAGCCCCCACCGTCGCCTACTGGGGTCCTGAAGGCACTTTCACGCACGCCGCTGCGCTGAAATGCTTCGGGCGCGCCGCCCACTACACGCCTGCGGAGAGCATCGCCGATGTGTTCGCGGCGGTGGAGCAGTCGAATGTGGACTATGGGGTTGTGCCTGTGGAGAACTCGTTGGCAGGCGTCGTGCCCGAAACGCTGGATATGTTCCCACTGACCAACGCGCGTATCTGCGCGGAGGTCTATGTGCCGATTGCGCACCATCTCCTTTCCAAAGCTAAGAACACGAACCAGATTGTGCGCGTGTACGCCGGTCCGCAACCGCTGCAGCAGTGTCGTCGCTGGCTGCGCCTGCACCTCCCTGCGGCGGAGGTTATCGAGACCGTGCCGACCGCGCGCGCCGTGCGCTTCGCCGCGGAAGACCCCAACGGCGCGGCGATTGGCAACGCGCTCGCCGCCGAACTCTACGGCGTACCCATCCTCTGCGAACATATCGAGGACAACCCGCACAACCGCACGCGCTTCCTGGTCATCGGCTATAACGAACCCGCGCCCACTGGCAACGACAAAACCTCGCTGGTAATGACCCTGCGCAACCGCCCCGGCGAACTGTATCACGCGCTGGGAGCGTTCCACAAGCACGGGGTGAACCTCACAATGATCGAATCGCGCCCCAACCCGCGCGGCATGTTCGAGTACCTATTCTATATCGATATTCAGGGGCATCGGCAAGACGAGGTGATTCGCACGGCGTTGGAAGAGTTAGACCGCTTCGCGCGCGAGGTGGTGCTGTTGGGGTCTTACCCTGCAGCGGAGTGAACCGATGCGCCCTGTGGATTTGAATCGCATAGAGCGACTGCTGATTCTCAAAGTCTCCTCGATGGGCGATATTGTGCATGCCTCGCCTGTGGCGGCGGCTTTGAAGCGGTCGTTCCCTCACCTTTACATCGGCTGGATTGCGGAAGATCGGCATGGGGGCGTGATTGACGGCTCGCCGCGCATCGATAGGCTGCACATTATTCCGCATCGGGTGTTGCGCGAGCGTCCGTTCGGGCGCGAGGCGCGGCGCGTGGTGATGCAAGTGGCGCGTGAAGTGCGCGCGGAGCGGTATCAGGTAGCGTTGGACTTGCAGGGATTGCTCAAGAGCGCGATTTGGGGGGTATTGGGGCGCGTGCCCATCCGCTACGGGGCGCACCGCATGCGCGAGTTCACCCCGCTGCTGCTCAGGCGCATCCCAATACGCGAGCAGCCGAACCGCCATGTGGTACAGCAGTATCTGGATGCGGCGCGTTGGCTGGGCGCGTCGGGCGAGTTCCCCGAGCTCTACCGTTCACCCGACGAGGCGCACGCGCCCGAACCGCCCGTCGAGTTCCCGCTCTATGTGCCCGACGAGGCGCACGCGCAGGTCGCTTACAAACTCGCGCAACTCGGCGCGGACGGCAAGCCGATTATCAGCGTCAACCCCTCCGCAGGCAGAGAGTGGAAACGGTGGGACCTCGCCAAGTTCGCCGCGCTGTCCGACCGCATCGAGGCGGAGTGGGGCGCCCCTGTGGTCTTTATCGGCGGACCAGCAGACAAGCCGCTGGAGGAGCAGCTCCGCCATCTGAAGACGCGCCCGCTGCGTAGCCTGATTGGACGCACCAACCTCAAGGAGGCGATGGCGGTTGTGCAACGCAGCGCTGTGCATCTGTGCGGCGACACGGGCACGGCGCATATCGCCGCCGCGTTCCGCGTGCCTGTCGTCTCGCTTTACGGACCCACCAGCCCCGACCGCACGGGACCCTACGGGCAACGCGCCCGCGCCCTGTATAAACGCGCCCTCTGCACCGAGTGCCCCGCCGACCGCTGCGTGCGCAAAGTCTGCCTGCAGTGGATTACGGTGGACGAGGTGATGGACGCCGCGCGACCCCTGTGGCAGGAATCGCAAGAGCGTCCGCGAACCGATTCGCGGTGAGTGCGATGGCGACACTGCGCAACGCTTGGAGCGATTGGCGCAAGTATCTCGTTGGGGTATTCACGCAGGTGTTCGCGAACCCTGTGATTGGGCGCGAGTTGCGCGTGCGCGTGCGATTCGGACGCGCCTACCTGCTGCAGGCGGCGTATCTGCTGTTTATGATTTTCATCACCGCGCTGGCGTATGAGTGGGCGATAGGCGACCTGCGTGGCAACCCCTACACGGTACAGCAGGCGCTGCTGGGCTTCTACTGGACAGTGATGGGGACGCTGGTGAGCTTGATTGCCCTGATTGCGCCTGCGCTGACGGCGAACGCAATCACTTTGGAGCGCGAGCGCAAGACGATGGACTTGCTGCTGGCGACGCCGCTGACCGCGCGCCATCTGCTCACGGGTAAGCTCATCGGCTCGTTCGCCTTCATCGCGCTGCTGTTGGCGCTCACGCTGCCCATCAGCGCAGTAAGCGTATTGTTGGGCGGCGTGTCGTTTGGCGATTTGCTGCGCGCTTATGTAATCATCGCCAGCGGCGGGCTGGCGCTGTGCGCGATTGCGCTCTTCAGCTCGGTGTATGCGCGCAACTCCACGATGGCGGTGCTGTGGAGCTATGTGCGCGTGGGGCTGTTCCTGCTGGCGACGAGCGTCCTGCTGGCGATTCAGGGATACTACTCTGGGATGGCGGGTTCGGGCGGCGGCGTGGCTTGGAGGGTTCCAGCGGCGTTATTGAACCCGTTCGCCGCGCTCCTCGCCGCCGACACTCAGGTCGATCTCGTGCGTTTTCAAGTCCCCAGTTGGATAATGGCGGCGGCGCTGTGCTTGCTATTCACGCGCCTCCTGCTCACCAGCGCAGCGCGCAAGGTGGGGCTGTACGACAAAGACTCCCTGTCTTCCGCACGCCGACAACTGCTGTTGCTGGCGCCTTTACATGTGTTCCTTACACTGGCGCCCCTATTGACTGCAGGAGGCGGGATTACGACCTATTCGGGCGAGGTGCTACCGATATTGCTTGCTACTTGTGCGACGCCGATATTGCTGCTGACAGGCTGGATTGCGCCCTTTGGCGACGATGAGAACAGAAACTGCCCCAACGACGGCATATTTCGGGTTTCGAAGATGCTCACCGACGCGCCTTCGGGCGCGCTGCCGTACCTGGGACTGCTTTGGCTGCTCACAGTAGGCGCGGCGTATGGCGCGTTCTTCTGGACAGGGGCAGCCACCCTCACCAGCGACGAGATGTGGGGGTTCGTGAACGCAGTCAGTCTCTACTTCGGGGGCTTGTGTTTGCTATTGTGGGGCGTCGGACGCGCGAGCTCGGCGGTTTTGAAGGGCACGAGCTTGGTGGGGGCGCGTGCGCTTACACTGGCAGTGCTTGCTGGGATTGTAACTGTACCTGTGTTTTTGCACTTACTGGTGTTTGAGAGCGCAATGGAGTCGCCGATGTTGAGTATGTGGGTATTCAAACCGCTGTTTGACGCCCTATCGATGCCTACCGATGAGGTTGCGCAGCTGAATCTGTTATATACAGCGTTCGTTACCAGCGTGCTGGGGCTGGTTGCGGGTTTCTTGACGCGCCCCAAAGCGTCTTCGGGCGACTGAAGCGTTCGCGCGTGCCCGGTGCGACGCCATTCTTGGCGTCGCGCCGGGTGTGTGTGCTGCTTAGCCTGTGCCCATCAGCGCGGTCTGCCACAATCCGTAGCCGACGCCGTAGCGGGCGCGTGCGCCGTAGAGGGCGACATCGCGCATAAAGACGCCCTCGCTGTCGGGCTTATCGAGCGCGGCGAACTCCAACGGCACATCGCGACGCTCCTGTAGCACCACAGCACGCATCGCGCGTGAAGTGTCCAGCAGGAACCACTTGTTCTCGTGCGCGCCCGTGATATAGTGCGACACAATCAGGCGCAGCTTGCCCTGCAGCACATTGCGGTAGGGCGTGAAGTTGTTGGTCGTGTTCGCCTGCACGACGACGGGCGATTCCAGCAGCTCCATCGCCAGCCACTGGAGTTTGGGACCGACGAGCAGCGTATCGGGGATGACGCCCATCGGTCGCCCGCGGTCGTCTTTGAACTGCATCATCTGCGCCATCGCCGCTTGCAGGCTGTTGGTAGAGAGCGCGCCGTTGTAAAGGTTGCTCTGCAGTCCGCTTGCCCCCTCTTGGTGGTTGGCGTCGAACAGCAGTTGCCCATCGTAGCAGCGTCCGTCGATCGCGCCGCGAATGAGCGCGTCGATGACCAGTTGCTCTTTGTGGCGCACGGCTTCACGGGCAAGGTCGCGCACGCGCATCCGAATCATGTCATACTGTTCGTCTTCGAGGGCGCGGCGTTCGACGGCGATAGAGGCTTCCCACACCTTGTCGCTGATGGTGTATTCGTAGACGCCCAAGCCTGCAGGCTGTCGCTCGTCCACGAACTCGCGCATCACGGGCGCACTGCCCAGCCAGCCGTATTTCTGCACGGGCAGGTTCGTGCGTACAATCGTGGCAATCTGCGGCGTGATGCTGGCTTCATCGTGTTGGCGATAGGCGCGGAAGAACTCCGTGCGTAGCCCCGCCTCCACCAACGCGAGCAAATCGCTTCGTACTAACGGCATCTCGGCTCACCTCCTCACACGGTATGGTTGTCGATTCGTATGCGCACGCGGTTGGCGTCGAGCAGCTCCACCACTGTGCCGACGATGATGTTGTTCGCGCTGGTTTTGGCGACCTCGTTATCGCTGACGGCGCGCACGGTTGCGCCCACATCGGCTTGGGTGTAGGCGCCGCTGCGGTTGTAGACGAAGCTGCCGCGCTTGATAACGCGACACCGCTTCGCGCCGTTCGCGCCGCCCGTGTTGTCGACGCTTTCGAACGCCACGCCCACAAAGCGCAGGTTCGCCGTGTCGGCGGCAGGCGTCAAATAGCCTGTGCTATCGACGCACACCAGCGCGCCCTTCCAGATTTTCGCGTTCGCCTTCACAGGATAGGCGACCATCAGCCCTTCGCGCTCGTGCGTCTCATACGGTTGCGTGAGTGCTGGCATCGTTAGCGTCCCTCCTGCTGCAGGATTTCGGCGGGCGATATGTCGGGGAAGGCGCGGCGCAGGAATTCGAGGGCGTCCGCGCTGAACTGGGGCGTCTCATAGTCGGGCGTCGGGGCGAGCTCGGTCAGCAAGTGCTGCGGCGGTAGGCTGTTGACAAACTGGCGGAACAGCTCGGCGACGGAAGTCGTCGCGCCACTAAACTGCACGGGCGCATCGCCTTGCAAGAGAATCGCCTCGGCGATTGGCGCAAGCGCAGGGGGCAACTGCCCGCGCAAACTCCACTGCTGCACTTGCTCGCGCGCCTCGCGACGACGCAACTCGGCTTCCAACGCGCGCACGCGCGATTCTAACGCGGCTTGATAAGACGGCGCGTCTGCCGTCGGTTCGTGAATCTCCATCGTCTCCAATCGGAACACCTCCTCATCTGGATTTGGGAATGCGGGTCGGGGCGCGTTGAGGGCGTCAGCGGTTCGAGCGAGGGTGGGTTGGTGGAACAGTCGCGCGCTGGGGATACGCGGGCTGGCAGTGATAGAGACCTCCAGCAGCCGGCTCAGGTCGCGGCTGAGACCGACGCTCAGACCGCGCAGGCGCAACCGTCGCAGCAGCGCGTCCGCTTCGGGGAACAGCGCAAGCTGACCGTACAGCGCATCGCCCCGCCGCCATACACGCACCAGCCACCCCAGCAGCAACGGCGACGGGCGATGCTCCACCAGTATCGGCGCAGGCGCACGAAACGCACGAACCAGCGCGTCCAAGTGCGCCTCGGTAATCACAACCCCCTTGTCAGGGTAGACCCCCGCTTCCATCAACCGCGCCTCGCGCTGAATCCACTCGGTACTCGGCATTCCAACCACACAGGGATAGCAGCAACTGCTTTGGGCAACCACACAGGGCAAACCCTCGGCGATTCCCTGTACCTCTGCAGCCGCCAACGGCAGGAAATCGCAGGAACCGCGAGAATCCACTAAAAGGTGATTCGCATGCGAAGCTTATGGACGCTATTGGGGATAGCGACAGCAGCGACCTTACTGGGGATGGGCGCACTGCGCGTTCGTCAAGACAGCAAAGCGCAAGAGGAGTTCTTTGTCGCGCCATTGGTCGGCGCGCAAAACGGCTATATCCTGTTGCCGCCTGAGTTCGTGGCGCAACCGTTCATTCGGCGAATCGAGTGGTCGCCCGACGGCAACTATGCCCTGCTGGTGCAGACGGCTGTTCGCTTCGAGGGCGACGCGCAAAACTGGAACGCCGACCTGCGCCATCGTATCTTGGCGTGGAACCGTAAGACCAAGCGCGTGAATGTCCTTTGGGAATCGCCCGTCACGACTGTCGACATCGACCCCGATTTAGATGTGCAGATGGTGTTCTACAAAAACGCCCCCGCCTGCCTTTTGAGCGTGAACGAAACGCGATTACAAGGCGACATGAGCGCCCTGAGCCGAACTGTCTACTACGCGCCGCTGAACGGGCGCGCCGTAAGTTTGGGGCAGTTCGCCGAAGCGTATCTGCTCGCGCCGCCCGAAGATGACGCGCGCTATGTCGTGTGGCTCCAAAACGACTCGGAGATGGAGCCAACGCCGTTTCTCTACATGTCGGTTTCCGCAACGGGCAAGGCTGAACAGGTGCGAACCCTCGCGCCTGCGGCGTCTCAGGCAGCGCGATACATCGGCTACTACAGAGACGGTGTTGAATGGCACGCCGACGGAAAGCATGTCATCCTCACACTGATAGAGCCGCCGAAGCCCGACTCGCAAGCCCCGACGCTGCAGCTGCGGCATATGTTGTGGAACCCGCGCACGAACGATGTGCAAGCGATTGCGCCCTCCGAAGCGCGCCCCTATGCGCCGCGCGAGGCGACGAAGCTCTCAGTGGAAAGCGCAAAACAATCGCTGCAGCACAAGGGTTCGAAAGGCGCAACACGAGCCACTTGGCTCAGCGAGGGCGAGCAGGCGACGCTGGTCGCCGCCGACTCCGCGCTTGCCGCCGTTAGCCCCCAAGGCGACGCTCTGCTCTATGTCGCGCACGGCGCCGCCTTCTACCGCGCACTCCTCGTCGTCGACCGCGATACGATACTCCAGATGACCGCAGCGTCCGAACGAGAACAATACCTCTCACAAGCGAGACAAATCGCCCTCGCGCTCATGATGTATGTGCAAGACTATGACGAATTTTTCCCCCCGAACACTGGTGATATACAAGTAGCCGAGGTACTCTACCCCTACCTGGAAAACAGAGATGTCTTCGCAGTGGAAGGCGCGTTCGCTTTCCGCTACTTGATGGACGGTCAAAACCTTGCGAACATAGAGA
>CALGZO010000156.1 GCA_937934465.1 uncultured Fimbriimonadales bacterium
ATAGGTAGGCAAGGACGGTTTCTGGGAGGGGCGCGACCTCTTGCGCCCCCGCCGTGAGAGCGATTGTACGCGCCCAGTCCAACACTGCCGGCGCGATATTCGCCGCCTCCCCCGAAGCGTCACGATAGAGGGGTACAACATCTTTGCCGCCTGCGTTCGGGAAAAAGTGCAGGTCGGGAATATCGCTACACACCGTACAGGTGGGACCACGGTCAAGGATACTTGTAAGCCCACTTACAAGGTAGACCTGCCTCTCACTGTGCACGCGCCAGAGCGGGGGGCGCGGGCGCGCTATCAGGCGTGCGTCTGCCAGCAAGTATTGTCTGTCCAGCGTGCGGTAGGCGTAGCGCACGATGGGGGGCGGCGGCGCGTTGGCAGGCAGTTGCGCTATCGGCGTCGTGTCGGTGAAGAGGGGTAGCGTTTCCTGAATGCGCTTGTGGATTTGGCGGTCGGGCGTTTCGCGGAACGCTGCGGCGCGGTCGGCTTCTTTCAGCAGGGCGCGCCAGCGTCGGCGTAGCGTGTCGGCGTCGGGGGCGATGGGCCAAGTGCGTTTCAACTGCACGCCCGAATGCTGCCACGGCATAAGGTCGGTCAGTTTCGGCAGCTGGAAGTAGCGAGTAGACGGGGCAGGTCGGAACGGGGCGCGCCACTCGTGGGGGCACTCGTGCCAGTGCAGGCTGTGGAAGCCCTCAATCGCGCGCAGCTGCTCCAGTTTCTGCTCGCGTGTGCCTGTCAGCTCGGCGTACCGCACGCGGGCGGGCGTATCAGGGTCTTTCGCGCGCGTGCGCAGGGCAATCGCGATTGCGACGGGCGTTTGAATGTTGAATACATTCTCGGATTTGCGGGCGCCGCGCCCCTCGCCGCCGAGATCGATAACCCACACCTCGTCGCACAGGCGACGCAGGCGTTCGCGCATCCCCACAAATGCGTCGCCGTCTAAGTAGCTCGCGGCGGTGATGAAGCTCACCACGCCTCCGCGCGACGGGTCTTGCTCGAACACCTTCCATAGCGCCCATCGCCAGAAGTAGACATAGAGGTTGTAGAGGTTTTTGAGATCAATGCTGTGTCCTGCGTTGCGAGCGGGCTGGAGGAAATCGTTGAGTAGGGGCGTTTCGTGGGAGTCGCCGTAGCGGATCCAGCCGCCGATATTGGCTTTGGCGGCGTGACGGTCGTAGGGCGGGTTGCCGATGCACACGAGGATGGGCACATGCGCTTTGATTTGCAGGGCGCGGGCGTGCTGTTCGGCGATAGGGCGCAGAATAAGCGGCGGCTGAGCAGGCTGCGTGTGCGGGCTTTCGAGGGTGTCAGTGAGGTACAGGCGTAGCCCGTCGTCGGGCAGGGTTGCGCCGTGCGCTTGCAACGCGCGGGTCAGACGCAGCTCGGCGACAGCATACGGACCGACCATCAGTTCGAAGCCGTGCAGGTTGCGGGCGAGTTGGCTGGCGGCGCTGGCGACCGCGCCTGCGCCCTGATGGCGGGCGACCTGCTGGAGCGCGTGGTCGACGATGCCCAGCAGGTAAGTGCCTGCGCCCATCGCTGGGTCGAGGGTAAGCACTTCGGGGTCGGCGAAGCCGAGTTTCTTGTGCAGGCGCGTGCGCAGCAGCTCGTCCACGAGGCGCACCTGCGCCTGCACGACGGGGAGAGGCGTATAGTACGCGCCAGCGTCGCGGCGCAGGTCGGAGTCGTACACAGCGAGGAAGTCCTCGTAGAAGTAGAGCCACGGGTCGTCGCCGAGCTGCGCAGGCTGGATAGGCAACGCGCCCAGCAGTCGCAGCAACAGGTTCAGCGCGGCGTTGATGTCGGGGCGGGTTTGTGGATCGGTCAGCAGTTGCAGGGCGCGGGCGAGCAGCCCATGCTGGGAGCGCAGGCTTTGGGAGGCGTTTTCGGGGGTGAGCGGGTCTGCGCCTTCCAGCCTGCCCAGCAGCAGGGCGAAGGCGAGGGTTTGAGCGTAGGCGTCAGCAAATTGCGCGTCGTCGGCGTCGGGGAACAGGAGCGCGCGCCAATCCTCTGCAAGGGTGCGGATGGGCGAGTCGGGCTGCTGCAGCGATTCCAGAATCTCGGCGCGCAACAGCCGACAGAGCGGGGCAAGCAGCTCAGCGAATCGGCGCATATCGACCGCGCCCGTGCGAGTGAACGGAATAATCGGCTCCCACGACAGAAAATCGCGCAGCAGGGGTTCCAAAGCGGCTTGGATAGGAGTGTCTGTGCGACGGATTTGCACAATCCTCGTCAGTTCGCCGCTCCGATATAGCCCCCACTCCTCGCCGTCGGTATAGAGCAGGTTCGGTATGGCTTTGAACCGCTCGTACTGCTCGCGGTTGCGCCCTTTGAAGCGTCGGGCGTCCGCGCCTACGCCGGGCGCTTTCAGCTCGATGTAGCCCACCAGCAGGTCGTCGCGGTACACAGCGAAATCGGGTTTGCCCAGCGCGTGGGGCAGGCGCGTCTCGCCGATACAGCGCAGGGGTATGCCAAGCGTCTGCCCCACCGCCTGCAGGAACTGCTCCAGCGGAGCGCGGAGTTGCTCTTCAGGTTCGGCGTCGGGCTTGCTGAGCCGCGCCTGCACCTCCTGCTGAAACGCGCGATAGGCGTCGCTGATAGCGAGCATCGGTCAGGGATTGTACCTAAAGTGAGGGGCGCACTTCCGATAGGGTAAGATTCTGCGTATGAGCGTTCCTGAGATTCGGTTCGGTACAGAAGGCTGGCGAGGCGTGATTGCCGACGATTTCACTGTTGCGAATGTGCGCTTGGTCACGCACGCGCTGGCGCGTCATCTCAAGGAGGCGCAGCCGCCAGGCGAGGGCGTGCTGATTGCCTATGACTGTCGTGCGCTCTCGGAGGTGTTCGCGCAGGCGGCGGCGCAAGTGATGAGCAGCTACGGGTTCCCAGTGTTTATCGCGCCGCGCCCTGTGTCCTCGCCCGCCGCCGCGCACGCCGTCATCAAGCGCGGGATGCAAGGCGCACTGATGTTCACCGCCAGCCACAACCCGCCCATCTTTCACGGTATCAAGTTCAAGCCCCACTACGGCGGCGCCGCGCTGACCGACATCACTCAAAGCATCGAACGCCACCTCGCCGCGCTGATGGGCGACCGCGAACGCTATACGCAGCCCGTCGAAACATCCGCACAGCCCCACACGCTCGACCCTGTGCCCGACTACTTGGAGCATGTGCATCAGTTCATCCGCGTGGACGAGCTCTACGAAGCGCCCTACCGAGTGGTCACCGACGCAATGCACGGCTCTGGCGCAGGCTATCTCAAATCGCTCATCGCGCGATTGGGGATGGAAGTCCACGCCCTACGCGAGGAGCGCAACCCCTACTTCGGCGGCGTGAACCCCGAACCAATCCCCCAGAACCTGCAGCCGCTGCTACACGCCGTGAAACAGCTCAAAGCGCATGTGGGTATCGCCATCGACGGCGACGGCGACCGCATCGGCGCAGTGGACGAACACGGCAACTTCGTCGACAGCCACCGCATCTTCGCGATTACCCTGCGCCACCTGATTGAGCAACGCAACTTGACAGGCGGCGTCGTGAAGACCTTCTCCGTCAGCCAAATGGTCGATAAACTCTGCACGCATTACAACCTGCCCATCCATGTGACGCCTATCGGCTTCAAGTTCATCGTGGAGAAGATGTTGGACGGCGGCGTGCTGATGGGCGGCGAGGAGAGCGGCGGCATCGGCGTCACCGACTACATGGTGGAGCGCGACGGCGTGATGATGGGGATGCTGCTGCTCGAAGCGATGGCGACTTCGGGCAGAACCCTCAGCGAATTAGTCGACGAGGTGTTCGCAATCACGGGACCCTACCACTACTATCGCATCGACGCCCACTTCGAACGCTCGCAGATGCCCGCCCTGCGCGAACAGCTCCAATCGCTTGAGCTGCGCGAGGTGCTGAACACGCCCGTCGCCGAGCGCGACACGCTGGATGGCATCAAACACATCTTGGAGGACGGCAGCTGGGTGCTGATGCGTGCATCGGGCACAGAGCCAGTGGTGCGCATCTACGCCGAAGCCCGAACGCCCGACGGCGCACGCCACCTCGCCGAGCAAGGACACTTCATCCTCAAACAGATGATTGGCGCATAAACGCACACGCTGGGCTATAATATACGCGGTGAAACCATGCGTTCAAAATTGGCGCTGTTGGGACTGCCGTTCATAGCACTGTTAGGTTTGGGCTTCTATCGCCCTGCGGAGCCGTCGGCGTCGGCTGCGCTGCCGCTGGCGGTGGTGTTCGGCTCGGAAATCAACGGCTATCTGACCCCGTGCGGCTGCAGTAAGCCGATGGTGGGCGGTCTACCCCGACGCGGCACACTGCTCAAACTACTCGCCAAGCAACATCACCTGCTCAAACTGGAGAACGGCGACCTGACGAAAGCCGTTAGCCGACAGGACGAGCTCAAAGCCGAGACGCTGATTGAAATGCTCAACGCGATGGGCTATGACGCGCTGAATCTCGGCAAGTACGACTTCATGCTGGGCATAGACTACTTGCGTGCGCTGCAGATGCAGTTCAAAGGCGCGATGCTCTGCGGCAATGTGTCGGAGGGCGGCAACCCTGCGTTCGAGGCGTTCACCCTCGTCGAGAAACGCCACCAAAACGGCTCGGTACGCGCTCTGATTGTCGGTCTCATCTCCGAGCGGTGCGCCGACGCGATACGCAACCGCAACCCGCAACTGAGCCTCACGCCCCCCATGCAGAAACTAAACGAACTGCGCCCCACCATCGAGACGATGGGCGACCTGCGCGTCTTGCTCCTCTACGGCAACGCGCAGGAGGCGGAGCAGATTGCCCAAGCGCACCCCTACTTCCACCTGATTGTATACGCCAACGCGGGCGACGGTCCCCTCCCCACCAAGCAGGTCGGTCAGACGCGCCTGGTGTTCGCGGGCAACGACGCGAAGTTTGTGGGCGTTGCGCATCTCAGCCCGAACGCGCCCTATGCCATCGACCGCGTGGAACATACCCGCCTCACGGAAGACTTCAAAGACGACGAGCAGGTGATGGCGCTCAAGCTCGGCTATCTGGCGCGTGTGGAGGCGGAGAACCTACTGGCGATGGTTCCGCGACGCCCCACGCTCAACGGCAGCGGCTTCGCGGGCAGTCGCGCCTGCATGCCATGCCACGCCGAAGACTATCGCATCTGGCAACGCACCGCGCACGCCAAAGCCATGCAGACACTCGTCGACGAAAAACACGATAAAGACCCCGAATGCGTCGTGTGCCATGTGGTGGGGTTGGAGCTTGAGGGGGGCTTCCAAAGCATGGAGAAGACCCCCACT
>CALGZO010000157.1 GCA_937934465.1 uncultured Fimbriimonadales bacterium
ACGTCTCTGGAGAGACGCGCGACGTGAAGCGATAGCGACAACCGAGGACGCGACAGAGGAGCAATTGCCGCTGTCGCCAGGCCGGTCAGACCAGCAGGCGCGACCGCCTGGTTTTTTGTCGCCCGTCGCGGGCACCTTCACAACTGAATCGTGACGCGCAAGTCACTTCGGGCTCCCGGCGGGCGTCGCCGTCGTGCGACGCACCGCCCACACCATGAAGAGTTTGATCCTGGCTCAGGACGAACGCTGGCGGCGTGCCTAATGCATGCAAGTCGAACGCACGCGCTTCGGCGCGTGAGTGGCGCACGGCTGAGTAACACGTGGGAACCCGCCCCCCGGTGGGGGATAACGAGGCGAAAGTCGCGCTAATCCCGCATACGTCCGCAAGGGGAAAGCGCAATCGCGCGCCGGGGGAGGGGCCTGCGGCCCATCAGGTGGTTGGCAGGGTAACGGCCTACCAAGCCGATGACGGGTAGCTGGTCTGGGAGGATGACCAGCCAGACTGGGACTGAGACACGGCCCAGACTCCTACGGGAGGCAGCAGCAAGGAATTTTCGGCAATGGGCGCAAGCCTGACCGAGCAACGCCGCGTGCGGGATGACGGCCTTCGGGTTGTAAACCGCTTTTCGGGGGGACGATGACGACGGTACCCCCGGAAGAAGCCCCGGCGAACTCTGTGCCAGCAGCCGCGGTAAGACAGAGGGGGCGAGCGTTGTCCGGAGTTACTGGGCGTAAAGCGCGCGCAGGCGGCGGCCTAAGTGTCGTGTGAAAGCCCCCGGCTCAACCGGGGGAGGCCATGGCAGACTGGGTCGCTGGAGCCGCAGAGAGGCCCCTCGAATTGCCGGTGTAGCGGTGAAATGCGTAGAGATCGGCAGGAAGACCAAGGGGGAAGCCAGGGGGCTGGCTGCGGGCTGACGCTGAGGCGCGACAGCGTGGGGAGCAAACCGGATTAGATACCCGGGTAGTCCACGCCGTAAACGATGACCACTCGGCGTGTGGCGACTATTGACGTCGCGGCGCGCCCAAGCTCACGCGATAAGTGGTCCGCCTGGGAACTACGAGCGCAAGCTTAAAACTCAAAGGAATTGACGGGGGCCCGCACAAGCAGCGGAGCGTGTGGTTTAATTCGAGGCAACACGAAGAACCTTACCCAGGCTTGACATGACGGTGCAGGCGGCGGAAACGTCGCGGCCTTCGAGGGACCGTCACAGGTGCTGCATGGCTGTCGTCAGCTCGTGTCGTGAGATGTTGGGTTAAGTCCCGCAACGAGCGCAACCCCTGCGGTTAGTTACCCGTGTCTAACCGGACCGCCCTTCGGGGAGGAAGGCGGGGATGACGTCAAGTCCGCATGGCCCTGACGCCTGGGGCGACACACACGCTACAATGGCGCCGACAATGCGTCGCCACCGCGTAAGCGGGCGCAAATCGCCAAACGGCGTCTCAGTGCAGATCGGGGGCTGCAACTCGCCCCCGTGAAGGCGGAGTTGCTAGTAACCGCGTATCAGCCATGGCGCGGTGAATACGTACCCGGGCCTTGTACACACCGCCCGTCACGTCATGGGAGTTGTCAATGCCTGAAGTCCGTGCGCTAACCGCAAGGAGGCAGCGGCCGAGGGCAGGGGCAGCGACTGGGACGAAGTCGTAACAAGGTAGCCGTACCGGAAGGTGCGGCTGGATCACCTCCTTTCTAGGGAACAATGCGGCGCAAGCCGCGCAAGCGTCCGAAGCGGACGGCGCGTCACGATTCAGGGGTGAAGGACCTGACCCCGGTGAACGCCGGGGGAATGCACCTTACCAAGTGCAGATTGGCAAGCAGCAGACAACAGGAACGCAGGGCGCGGCGCGGCGTCGGGAGACGCGCGCGCGCCGCGCCGCCGGGAACGCCGAGCGTTCCAGCAGGGAAGACATGATGAGCACACGGAGGATGCCTCGGCGCTGCGCGCCGATGAAGGACGCGGCAAGGCTGCGAAAAGCGCGGGGGAGCCGCGTGCAGGCTGTGATCCCGCGATGTCCGAATGGGGCAACCCGTCCGTTCTGACGGACACCGCGCTGTGCGGAGGGCACCGGGGGAACTGAAACATCTCAGTACCCCGAGGAAGAGAAAGCATCCCCGTAGTAGTGGCGAGCGAACCGGGGACAGCCCAAACCACGACCGTGGCAAGGCGGCGGCCGTTGCGGTCGTGGGGTTGCAGGGAGAGCCGATGGGGGTCCGCCGACCCCCGCGTGCACCGAGACGCCGGAGACGAAGCCGACTGGAAAGCGGCGCCAGAGAGCGTGAAAGCCGCGTAGTCGAACCGGCGTCCGGGCGCGGCGCTCTTGCCTGAGTAGCGCCGGACACGAGCAACCCGGCGTGAAGCTGGGGCGACCACGCTCCAAGGCTAAATACGCGCAGCGACCGATAGCGAACGAGTACCGTGAGGGAATGGTGAAAAGCACCCCGGCGAGGGGAGTGAAAGAGAACCTGAAACCGTGTGCTTCCGTGCAGTCGGAGCCTCCGCAAGGGGGTGACGGCGTGCCTTTTGGAGTATGATCCGGCGAGTTACCCTCGGTGGCCTGGTTAAGGCAGGCACAGCCGGAGCCGAAGCGACAGCGAGTCTGAAGAGGGCGGATGGTCGCCGGGGGTAGACCCGAAACCGCTTGAGCTACCCATGGGCAGGGTGAAGCGCGCGTAACAGCGCGTGGAGGCCCGCACCGGTGTGGATTGCAAACCGCTCGGATGACCTGTGGGTAGGGGTGAAATGCCAAACGAAAGCGGAGATAGCTGGTTCTCCCCGAAATGCATTGAGGTGCAGCCCGCAGCAGGGCGCGCGCGGAGGTAGAGCACTGGTGTGGTGCGGGGGCTTCACCGCCTACCAAACGACGCCAAACTCCGAATGCCGCGCGGGCGGATGCGGAGTGAGACGTGCGGCGCAAACGTTGTACGTCGAGAGGGAAACAACCCAGACCTGCAGCTAAGGTCCCGAAATCGACCCTGAGTGGGAAAGGATGTGTCGTTGCGGAGACAACCAGGAGGTTGGCTTAGAAGCAGCCACCCTTGAAAGAGTGCGTAACAGCTCACTGGTCGAGTGACGATGCGCCGACAATCCAGCGGGGCAAAGGGTCGTACCGAAGCTCAGGACCGGAGAGGTGGTAGGGGAGCGTCGTGAACGCGGCGAAGCGGCGGCGGAAGCCAGCCGTGGAGCGTTGACGAGTGCGAATGCCGGAACGAGTAACAGAGAAGCGGGGTGCGAACCCCCGCCACCGGAAGCCTGAGGGTTCCGCCGCAAGGGTGATCCGCGGCGGGTTAGTCGGGCCTAAGGGGAAGCGCAAGCGTAACCCGATGGACAACAGGTAGACAGTCCTGTACCGGCGAGCGCCGTTTGACGGATGCGGGACGCTGGGGGGTAGACGCTGCGGTCAGACGAGGACCGTCCAAGCCGGTAGGGAGACGGCGGAGGGAAGTCCGCGCCGTCGCTGACCGAGAGGCGAGCGCGAGTCGGCGCGCCAGCGCACGGCAAGAGCGTTGAACCCGAACAGCCAAGAAAGGCCTGCTACGAAGGCGCTCGACCGCCCGTACCGCAAACCGACCCAGGTAGGCTGGCTGAGGAAGCTAAGGTGGACGAGTGATCCCTGGTTAAGGAACTCGGCAAATTGACCCCGTACCTTCGGAAGAAGGGGTGCTCGGTCGGTGAACGCTGCACAGCGGGAGCCGATGCGAGCCGCAGCAAAGCGGCCCAGGCGACTGGATACCAGAACCACAGGTCCGTGCTGAAGCCGAAAGGCGACGTATACGGGCTGATGCCTGCCCAGTGCCGGAAGGTTAAGGGAAGGGCTGCAAGGTCTGACCCGAAGCCCCGGTGAACGGCGGCTGTAACTATAACAGTCCTAAGGTAGCGAAATTCCTTGTCGGGTAAGTTCCGACCCGCACGAAAGGCATCACGATCTGGGCAGTGTCTCGACCAGGGGCTCGGTGAAACTGCGCTGGCCGTTAGGACGCGGCCAACCCGTAGCAGGACAAAAAGACCCCGTGGAGCTTTACTACAGCTTGCCATTGTGCGCGCTCCGGACTTGCGTAGGATAGGTGGGAGCCGGGGAACGCACCCTTGCGGGGGTGCGGGAGGCGACGGTGAAATACCACTCTGGTGCGGCGTGCGCACTCACCCGCGCGAGCGGGGACCGTGGCTGGCGGGTAGTTTGTCTGGGGCGGACGCCTCCTAAAGGGTAACGGAGGCGCGCAACGGCGCCCTCAGGCGGGATGGCAATCCGCCGGCGAGTGCAAAGGCAGAAGGGCGCTTGACTGCAAGGCGGACACGCCGCGCAGAGACGAAAGTCGGCCTTAGTGATCCTACGGTTCCGCGTGGAAGGGCCGTAGCATAACGGATAAAAGCTACCCCGGGGATAACAGGCTGATCGTGCCCAAGAGTTCACATCGACGGCACGGTTTGGCACCTCGATGTCGGCTCGTCGCATCCTGGGGCTGGAGTCGGTCCCAAGGGTTGGGCTGTTCGCCCATTAAAGCGGCACGCGAGCTGGGTTCAGAACGTCGTGAGACAGTTCGGTCTCTATCCGCTACGGGCGACTAGTGGCGTGCGGGGAGCTGCTCTTAGTACGAGAGGACCGGAGTGGACGGACCGCTGGTGGAGGAGTTGTGGGGCGGCCTGCAGGCTCCGTAGCCATGTCCGGCGGCAAGAACCGCTGAAAGCATCTAAGTGGGAAATGCCCCCCAAGAAGACGCCACTCGCGACGCAAGGTCGGTAAGTCCCCCAGGAGACGACTGGGAAGGCGGCGCCAGCTGGAGGCCCCGTGAGGGGTAGAGGCGAGGCGTGCGCATGGACGAGGGCTTCCCTGCTGGAGCGCATGGCGCGCCCGGAAGGCGACCCTGCTGAAAAAGCCAATCTGCGCCCCTGAACCAGCGGCGTGCGCGGAGCGCCGTGGACCCACCCCGCTCCATCCCGAACCGGGTCGTGAAACGCGGCAGCGCCGATGGTACTGGCGGGACGCCCGCCGGGAGAGTAGGTCCGTGCGCCGAATCAACGCGGCGTGGAGCAGTGGCAGCTCGTCGGGCTCATAACCCGAAGGTCGGTGGTTCGAATCCACCCGCCGCTACCAC
>CALGZO010000158.1 GCA_937934465.1 uncultured Fimbriimonadales bacterium
GCTGCTCTCGTCGATTGAGCGCAAGGCAATCCAGCGCGGGTTGTTGCGCGGCTACCGACGCGGTATGCGACGCGGCTTAGAGCGCGGCGAGCAGGCTGGACGCGAAAGCGGGCTGGAATTAGGGCTACAGCAAGGCTTGCAACAGGGCTTGCAGCAAGGCTTGCAACAGGGCTTGCAGCAAGGCTTGCAACAGGGACTGCGCGAGGGGCTTCAGCAAGCGATTCTTGCCAATTTGCGCGAGCTGTACGGCGACGCGCCCGAAAGCATCGCGCGCGCCCTCCAGCAGGTCGAGCAGACCGAACAACTGCAAGAGCTGCTCATCTACTCGTTGCGTGCAGGCAGCTTGCAAGCATTTCAACAGCGTTTGCAAGCGATTGCACCTGACGCCACTTCGTAGGTACACTGCACGGTATGGCGCGACCGCTGGGCTACTGGATGCTGGTGCTGCATACACACATCCCGTATGTGCTGTCGCACGGCAAGTCGCCGCACGGCACGGACTGGCTCGCCGAGAGCCTCGTGGAGTGCTATCTGCCCCTCTTTGAGCTGACCGATCGGTTGCAACGACTCGGCGTCCCTGCGCGCTACACGGTCAGCTTCACGCCTATCTTGCAAGAGCAGTTAGCCGATGTGTCGTTCCACGAGGAGGCGCGCGGCTACCTGAGCGAGAAACGCCAAGCCGCTCAAGACGACATCCACTACTTCCTGCAACATGGCGACCGCTGGAAAGCAGGGCTGGCGTACTTGTGGCGTGAGTATTTCGAGCGTCAACAATCGCTGTACGCGCACCTGAACGGCGACCTGTTGGGCGCGTTCCGACGCTTTCAGGACGCAGGACTGATTGAGGTCGCGACCAGCGCGGCGACGCACGGCTACCTGCCGCTGATCGGACGCGACGAGTGCGTGCGTGCGCAGGTGCAGCTCGGCGTACGCACCTACCAGAAGCATTTTGGGCGTGCGCCGCGCGGGTTCTGGCTGCCTGAGTGCGCCTATCGCCCCAGCTATCGATGGCTCCCCCCCGTCGCGCAGGAGATACTGCCCGCCGCCGAACGCGCAGGCGTCGAGATGTTCCTCACGGAGGCAGGCGTCGGCTACTTCTTCGTGGATACGCACATGCTACGCGGTGGGACGCCTCTGGGAACCTACTGGGAGCGGTTCCCCGCGCTGCGCCAACTCTACGAGCAGTTCGCCGCGCACTACCGTGTAGAGCAGACCGCGCGCACCCCCTACCGCGCCTATTCTGTGCCTGCGCCTGCGCCGCTTGCAGTGTTCGCACGCGATCCCGCCACCACCGTGCAAGTGTGGAGCGGCGACTTGGGCTATCCGGGCGACGCACGCTACTTGGAGTTCCACAAGATGCACTACCCAGGACGGCTCCGCTATTGGCGTGTGAGCGAGAACAAAGCTGACCTCGGCGCGAAACAGCCCTACGCGCCCTACGACGCCTTCGAAGCCGTGCAGGCGCACGCCGACCACTTCGTGAACCTACTCAAGCAGACCCTCTGGGCGCACCATCAAGCCACAGACGCGCCTGGCGTGATGGTCTCGATGTACGACACTGAGCTGTTCGGACACTGGTGGCGCGAGGGACCCGAATGGCTCTACGCCGTTATCCGACGCCTTGCCGCCGACCCCGACATCGAAATGCTCACAGGCAGCGAGTGTCTGGAGCGGTTCCCGCCGACAGAGACTGTGTTGTTGCCTGAAGGCTCGTGGGGCGAGGGCGGCTCACACTACATCTGGCTCAACGAGAACACACTCTGGGCATGGGAGTCAATCTACCGCGCCGAGATGCGCTGGCTGCGCCTACTGCAACAGCATCGCGCGCGCCCCGACCTGCAACCCTATCTGCAGCAGCTGGGGCGCGAACTGTTGCTGCTCGAATCGTCCGACTGGACATTCCTGATTACGACAGGCGCCGCGCGCGACTACGCCGAAACGCGCCTTGCTGACCACTTACGCCGCTTCGAAAGCATTGCGGCGCTGGTGGAGACGCTGGCGAACAACGACGCGCCCGACCCAGAGCGAACGCGCGTGTACCAAGAAAGCCTGCAGCGCGACGCCGTGTTCGCCGAATTGGACTTGCACTATTGGAGATAAACGCGCCTGCCGCTCCACAGCCCACGCGCTGTGCTATAATTAACCATCACATCATAGGGAGGTAATCCACGATGCCGTGGTATGTACGCATGGGACAGCTGCCGCCGAAACGGCATATCCAGTTCCGCCGTCCCGACGGCGGGTTGTATGCCGAAGAGGTGCTGGGCACAGAGGGCTTTTCAGGCGTTCAGTCGATTCTGTATCACTACTATCCGCCGACGCGGGTGAAGGAGTTCCATACCTGCTACGAGCGGCGCATCGAGCCGATTGATGAACCCGTGTTGCAACATCGCCACTTCCGCACGGGTGAGATGCCCCCGTCGGGCGACGCTATCACAGGGCGTGTGGAGCTGATGTTCAACGAGAATGTGATTATGTCTGTCGCGCGCCCCGCCGAGCAGATGAGCTACTTCTACAAAAACGCCGACGGCGACGACTTGGTGTTCGTGCATGAGGGCGCGGGCATGCTGGAATCGCAGTTTGGGCATTTGCGCTTCCGCGAGGGCGACTATCTGGTTATTCCGCACGGCACAATCTGGCGGCTCGTGTTCGACGCGCTGCCCGCCAAGCTCGTGTGGATTGAGGCGATTGGTGGACAGATAGAGACGCCTAAACGCTACCGCAACGAGTACGGACAGCTGATGGAGCATTCGCCTTACTGCGAGCGCGACATCCGCACCCCTGAAGTGCTGGAGACGCGCACCGATATCGGCGATTTCGAGGTGCGTATCCACAAGCGCGGGCGCGTCTACGCCTATCACTACGAGCATCACCCCTTCGATGTGGTGGGCTGGGACGGCTATGTCTACCCATGGGCGTTCAATATCCACGATTTTGAACCCATCACGGGGCGTATCCATATGCCGCCGCCTATCCACCAGACCTTCGAGGGACCCGGCTTCGTTGTCTGCTCCTTCTGCCCGCGCATGCTGGACTATCACCCGCAGGCGATACCCGTGCCTTACAATCACAGCAACCTCGACAGCGACGAGGTGTTGTATTATGTGAACAAGAAGTTCGGCAGTCGGCGCGGGATAGAGGTCGGCTCGATTACGCTGCACCCGTCGGGCATTCCGCACGGACCGCAACCGGGGGCAGTGGAGGCGAGTTTGGGAGCGACCCACACGGAAGAGATGGCGGTGATGATGGACACCTTCCGCCCCCTGCAAGTCGCCAAAGCCGCGCTGGATTGGGAAGACCCCAACTACCCCTTCTCGTGGCTGGGCGCGCCCATCCAACGCGACGACACAGGCAAAGCCGACACTTGGTGAAGTAGGCGCAGAGCCGCCCAACCCTGAGGGTGTTCGGAAAATCGTCTTGGCAGAATGCCCATCCATGGAACGCAGGGCGCCCACGCAGGTGCGCCACTACGGCAATAGCCAAGTAGGTGCAGGTACCCCCTCCTTTAGGTTCCCCCTGCAAGCAGGGGGAACCACTTGAGAAAAATCGGTTCTCCATGCAAGCAGGGGGAACCACTTGAGAAAAATCGGTTCCCCCTTGAAAAGGGGGAACCTGCAGGAGGGGGTTTTTCATACAACAGGCGAATTTTCGAACACCCTCCCCAACCCTTGACACGGTTCCCCTTGCTTGACAGGGGGAACCGAGAGGGCTGGTAGGGGCTACCAATTCGCGCCGTTGGCAGGGACGCCGACGCCACATCGAGCGCGGCTTAGACAGTCCCCGCGCCGTGTGTGGGGGTACACTATTGCGGTCTCAAACGGCTATGCCCAGAGGGTTAGCGAGGGCTGAAACGACCGATGAGCGCAACGACCGACACAACCCTGCAACGGCTCCGCGAGGCACTGCGCGGTACACCCTACGAGGGCAAGGTCTACTTGGTGGGTGGCTATGTGCGCGACAAGCTGCTCGGACGCCCCCTGCCCAGCGATATCGACCTTGTTCTGGAGGGGGACGCGCTCGCACTCGCGCAGTTTCTCTATGAACGGGGCGTCGCCGAGCATCGCCCCGTGACCTACCCACGCTTCGGCACGGCGATGGTGCATGTGGCGGGCGCGCTGGTGGAGCTGGCGACGGCGCGCGCCGAGTCGTATCACGACGCCAGTCGCAAACCCAACGCGGTGCGACCCGCTACCCTGCACACCGACGCCCTCAGACGCGATTTCACCGTGAACACCCTGCTGGAGAACCTACACACGGGGGAGATTCTCGACCCGCTCGGCATAGCGCTGACCGACCTGCAGGCGAAAGTGCTGCGCACACCCCGCGACCCACACGAGACCTTCTACGAAGACCCGCTGCGTATGCTTCGCGCCGTGCGGTTCGCTGCGCAACTGGGCTTCACTATCGACGCGGGCGTCTACCAAGCGATTCTGGAGCAAGCCGAGCGACTCGCCATCGTGAGCATCGAGCGCGTCCAGACCGAGTTCACACGGCTGATGGACATCCCACAGGCGCACGAGGGACTGCAAATGCTCCTGAAGACGCGCCTGCTGCACCAGTTCGGTCAGCCCCTGCTGCCGATGGTCGGTTGCACGCAGAACGAATATCACCTGTACGATGTATGGACGCACAGCCTGAAGACGGTGGAGTATATCGACCCATCGGGCTTGGATTTGCCTGCGTGGGAGTTGCGGCTGGCTGCGCTGCTGCACGATGTGGGCAAACCCGCCACACGCACGGTGGATGCGGACGGCGGCGTCCATTTCTACGAACACGACCGCGTGGGCGCACAGATTGCCGCCGAGTGGCTACGCACGCTGCGCTACTCCAACGCGACTGTGGAGCGCGTCGCGACGCTGGTGCGGATGCATATGCGCCCCGGCTTCTACACGCCCGAATGGAAAGATTCGGCGGTGCGACGCCTGATACGCGATGCAGGCGCGTTGCTGGAGCCGCTTTTGCGCTTGGTGCAAGCCGATATCCGCGCGCAACGGCAGGATGTGCCACACGCCGATATAGACGCCCTGCGCCAGCGCATCCAGCAGGTGCAAGCGGCGCAGCCAATCGCCGCATGGCAAAGCCCCCTCACTGGCAAGCAAATCATGGAACGGTTCGGTCTCAAGCCCAGCCCACTGGTGGGACGCATCAAGAGCTACTTAGAGGAGCAGGTGCTGGAGGGACGCTTGGCGTCGGGCGATGTGGAGGGCGCATGGCGCATGGCGGAGGAGTTTCTGCAAGAGCGCGCCGCCCACTCGGAGCGTTAGCGCACGATTTGGGGGTATCCTTTAGCGCGGATGCAGACTGAGGCAGACGCGCGGCAGGGAGCAGGGCTATTCGCTTGGCTGGCGTTGGGATGGGTCGCGCTCGTGGCGTTTTTGGACACCTTCGCGATTGTGCCCATCTTAGCCCCGTATGCCAAGCGAGCGTTGGGGGCGAGCGAGGCGCAGGCGGGGCTGATTTTGAGCCTCTACTCGCTGACGAACCTGTTGGCGAACTTCTATTCGGGCGCGCTGATTGACCGTTTCGGGCGACGGACGCCGATGGCGTTGAGCCTATGGGCGGCGGGGGTGCTGATTGCGTTGTATCCTGCGGCGGCGCGTGTGGAGACGCTGATGGCGCTTCGGGCGTTGCACGGCGCGACGGGCGCAGTGTTCGTGCCTGCGCTGTTCGCGCTGGTCGGCGAGTACGGCAAGCGCAATCGCACGGGGGCGATGGGCGGCGTCGGCGCGCTGATAGGACTGGTCGCGCTGCTGGGTCCGCCGCTGGGCGGGATGATTGCGAAGCATTACGGCGAGCCTGCGCTGTTTGGGGGAGTGGCGGGGCTGATGTTCGTGGGCGGCGCAGTCGCGTGGCGACTTGCAGAGCCTGTGCGCGCGAGCGACGAGAGCGCACGCGCGACGCCGCTCGGCTTGATGCGCCGCCCTGCGCTGCGCGCCGCCTACCTGCTGACGCTCGGCATGACCGCGCTGATGGGGATGCTCACCTTCGCGTTGCCTGTATCGCTGGATGCGGCAGGCTACGACGCCGCGTATCGCGGACGGCTGTTCGGGCTACTCGCGCTGATTGCTATCGTGATGATGGCAGTGGTGCGTCGGGGCACACTGCTGGGCGGCGCGTATGGAAGGGCGCAGCTGGGACTGGCGTTCTTCGTGGTCGGCGCGATTGCGCTGAACGCGCTGAGCGCGCCGACAGGCGCGTGGATAGCCGCCGCGCTGTTCGGAGCCGGGTTCGGATTGACCTTCCCAGCGACACACTTGGCGGCGTTCGAGAACGCTCCCGACACGCGGCGCGGCGCGGCGTTGGCAATCCTGCACGCCTTCTACTCGCTGGGCTATGTGATAGGTCCTGCGGCGGCGGGCAGGGTCGGCTCAGACGCGGCGGGCTACTTGGGCGCGGCGTTCGGCGCAGTAATCGTCCTCGCCGCCGCCCTATCCAGACGCCGACGCTAAGAAACATCCAACTGGCGCAAGCGGAGCTGATCCGCTTCTACGCCCACCTCGAACGCCACGCGCGCGCCGCCGATAGCGTCCATCATCGCGGGCACTTCGGGGGCTAACAGCAGCAACAGGCTCCGCTCCACCACGCGCTCCAGCTCGCGCGCGCCGTAATGCTCGTTGAAACCGCGCTTCACCAGCCAGTCGACCGCCTCGTCGCTCACGCGCAGCTCGATGTTGCGGCGTCGGTACACCTGTTGGATTTGGCGCAGCAGACGCTCCTGCACAATCTGCCGTACAGTCGTGGTTTCAAGCGGCTTGAACACACAGATAGCGTCTACCCGATTGATGAATTCGGGCGCGAATCGCTCGGCGAACGCCCTGCGCCAATCCTCCAGCGAGGTTTGCCCGCGCAGGAAGCCGACTGACGCTTCGGGGCGCAGATTCGAAGTCATAATAATCACAGTGTCGGCGAACGAGACGCGCCTGCCCTGCGCGTCGGTAATGTAGCCGTCGTCGAAAATCTGCAGGAACAGCTTGTGGATATCGGCGTGCGCTTTCTCCATCTCATCGAGCAGCACGACGCTGAAGGGGTTCTCCGCCACGAAATCGAGCAGGGGCGCGCCATGCTCAAAGCCGACATAGCCGAACTCCGCGCCGAGCAGTCGCGCCGCCGTATGCGACTCGTAGAACTGGTTCATATCCAAGCGGAGCATCTTATCGCGCGAGCCGAAGAAGAACTCGGCTAACGCGCGGGCGGTCTCCGTCTTGCCGACGCCTGTGGGACCTGCGAACAGGAACACGCCGTTCGGTCGCTCGGGGCGCAGGTCGAGCCGTCGGATTTTGAGGCTGAACACCCGCACCAGCGTCTCTATCGCCTCGTCTTGCCCTACGACGCGCGATTTGAGAAACGATTCGAGCTGCTGGAGCGCTTCGAGCATCGACCGCTCGCCTTCGCCGATGGGCAAGCCCGTGACAACGCCCGCCGTTTCCCACACGAGGCGCGGTTCGACCGTCTGCACGCCGTGCGCCCGCGCCCTGCCAGCCACATGGTCCATCAGCAGAATCGCTTTATCGGGGAACGGGCGGTGCTGGATATGCTCGCCTGCGACCTCCACAATCTGCTGCAGTGTCGCGTCGGGGAACTTCAACTGGAGCTGCTCGCGGAACAAGTCCGCCAGTTGCCGAAGCACTGTCAGCGTCTCTTTGTCGTCCATCGGGCGGATTTCGATGGGCTGGAACCGCTTGAGCAGGTCGGGCGCGCGGTTGATGTGGCGTCTCAACCCCTGCAGGCTGCTAACCGCGCCGATGATGGGCACACGACGGGCTATCAGCGCAGATAGGAACTCCATGCGCAGCATCTCAACCTGCGGCGCAGGCGCGCTGAGGAACACCTCGAACGGCTCGATGTAAAGAATCGCGTTCTGCTGAGCCGACTCCTCAACCAGTTTGCCCATCAGTTCAGGGTGGTCCAGCAGCTGGGGGAGCATAAACAGGGGGCGATGGAGCAGGGGTTCGGGCGCGTTGCCCTCTGCGATGCGTTGCGCCACGCCCTGCACGACGGCGCGCCGACCGACGCCCTCCACCCCCACCAGCACAGCATACGGGTTAATCGGACGACACAGCACCTCTATCAGCAGGTTCACCTCCTTCTCGCGCCCGACCACGCGCGGGGCAACCTGCTTCTGCGCCTGCTCAGTTAGGTTCAGACCCACCTGAAACAGTACAGGCGGAGGAGGAAAGATACGCTCGCGCTCCAGCAAGCCTGTCAATACGGCGACGGCTTTCAAGATATGTGCAACATCGGCGGCGGGCTGCTGCTCGCGCTCGGCAATGCGCAGCGCAAGGTCAATAATCCCCTCATAAGGAACCGCAATGCGTGATTGCGGGTTGTTCAGTTCATTCTCTAACACCTGTTCTAACATCTCGGCGTTAATCTGGGGCAGTAGTTGGTGAACTGTCTCGGTGTACACACGCACCAACGCCAGCAGTAGGTGGCGTGCGTCAGGCGTGCTGCCTCCAGCCAGTATCACCGCCTCTTCCACCAAGTGCTGCGCCGCGTCGGTCAGCTTATCGTCAGGCAAGAGATAGCGCTCCATCAGTTAGGTGATACGACCTGACAGGACTTTATCCTGCCGAAACGGAAAAGTTTTGCAATCCCCGACAAATGCGCCCTCAAAGTAGCAGGAATCGCCCATCGCGCGTCTAAACTTGCAGCAGGTGAGAACATGGTCTGGCGCAAGGCAGCGCATATCGCGCTTGGATGCACGCTTCTGTTGGCGTTTCAACTATACGGCATCGCGGAACTCATCCGAAACGAACCGCCGCGAGGCAGTCTGTTCGGAACGGTCTACTCGGAACGCACCTTAGCCCCGATTCCCAAGGCGCGCGTGCGATTGGAACTGATTGAGCCATTCGATGACCGACCCGCCCCACCCCCTTCGCCTCCTGAAACGAGCGAGCAAGAAGCCGTCGCAACCTACCGTTCGCAGGGCTGGGGCGACCTACGCGGGTACGGCTACGAGGGCGAGGGCTACCCCGGCGGCGTATGGGAGGTCTATACCGACACGCAAGGGCGGTTCCAACTGCGCGGCGTTCCTGCAGGCGTTTACAGCGTATATGTGAGCGGCAAAGTTCACAGCACAGACTACTACAATCCACCCCGTGTGGAAATCAAAGAGGGCGCACGGATAGAAACCGAGCTGGCGCTCAAGCCGCGCGAGCCGTTTCTGGACTTAATCCACCCCCAAGCCGTCTACTACCCCGACGAGCCGATGCGCGTCGGCGTTCGCGGCTTCAACGAGGACGATACGCTCCAACTCACGCTCTACCGCGTGCGCGACACTCGCCCCACGCAATCCACCGACCTCTACGAGTTCCTCAACCAGGTGCGCTATGGCTGGTGGCGTCCCGAATATAGCCTCGCGCAGGCAGTGGACGCCTTCAAAAACCACATGACCGTCCTCTGGCGTCAGGAGACCCCCATTCGCGGGCGCGACCCTGAAGGGCTGTTCACGCAATATGTGGAAGTGCCCAAGCAAGAGGAGGGCACATATCTGCTCCTTGTGGAGTCGGGGAACAATCGGCGCGCGGCGCTGATGGTGGTCTCCTCGATTGCGGTGGTGAGCAAGGTATCAGACAGGGCGACCGAGCTGTGGTGTACCGATTTGCGCACGGGGCAACCCCTCAGCGGCGTGGAAATCACGGTTCATCGCGCCCACAAGCACGGCACAGGCGC
>CALGZO010000159.1 GCA_937934465.1 uncultured Fimbriimonadales bacterium
ACGCGAACCCTCAGATTGTCACAGAGCATCTGTTTATTCAACTTTTGAGGGTGTAAGGCGTTTTAGTCTTGTATCACGCGCGACTGAAGCGCCTCACGCCACTGCTGCGTGATGGGGGTTGTCGGCAGTGTGTTCAGCGTCATTCAAGGAGAGGCTGTCGCTCCTGCGTGGCTGGGGCGGTAGCCTCTCACAAACATCGCCTCTCGTCTCTCTCTGGCGCACATACGCAACCTCTGGGCAGGATTCGCGAGCGCCGTGTGAAATTATCTCCCCCATGCACGGAGCGGAGCGCACGCACGATACGCCCCTACCGCCACAGGCGGCGCGCGCCGAGAGCCGCGCAGGCTGGGATGCCTTCACGCGCAGGCTACGCTCACACTTGCGGTTTGCGCTGGGTCTGTTGCCCGATTTGCCTCGCGCTCCCCTGCGCGTCCGACGCGCGGAGTCCTATCGCGGCGACGGCTTCCGAATCGAGCGGCTCGCGTTGGAGACGATGCCCAACTTCTATCTCACGGGCAGCTTGTTCGTTCCTGAGACGCCTGCCGACAAGCGCGCCCCTGCGATGCTGCAACCGCACGGGCACTTCGAGCGCGGCAGATTCAACGAAGCCGATGTGCTGCGGGCGATTGCGCTGGCGCAGGCGGGGGTCTATGTGCTGAGCTACGATATGGTCGGCTACAACGACCTGTTCCAGCTGGAACACTGGGGTTCCGAGCCGTTGGAGTGGCGGCGCTGGGGTTTTAGTCGCGCAGGGGTACAAACTTGGAACAGTCTGTGCGCGTTCGAGTGGCTCCGTCGTCAGTCGGAGATTGACCCTGCGCGCATCGGGTGCAGCGGGATTTCAGGCGGCGGCACGCAGACCTTCCTGCTGAGCGCGTTGGAACCCGATTTGAGTTGTGTCGCGCCTGTGAAGATGGTCTCCAGCGTGATGCAGGGCGGATGTATCTGCGAGAACGCGCCGCTGTTGCGCCTGATAGCGGGCAACCCAGAGATCGTCGCGCTTGCTGCGCCGCGTCCGCTGCTGCTCATCTCCGACTCGGGCGACTGGACGCATGATAATCCCGAAGTAGTTGTCCCCTACCTCAGGCGTGTCTACCGCCTCTATCGCGCGGAGGAGCGGTTGCAGCACGCGCACTACAGCGAGGGTCATCAGTGGGGCGCTGCGCCGCGTCGGGCGTATTACGAATGGCTCGCGCAGGTATGGCGTCTCCCGCGCGCGCCTCAAGACCCCGCCCTCGCGTGGGAGACGCTGATTCCTGGGCTGCGCGTATGGAGCGACGACCTGCCCAAACCCGACGATGCGCCCACAGGCGACGCCGTGTTCCACCTGTTCCAACGGCAGGCGCGCGAGTCGGTGCAGCGTTGGCGACGCACGCGCCGTTTCGAGAGCGAGGCGCGCGAAGCTCTGTTGAGTATGCTGGGGCTGGAGCGTGTGGAAGACGCCCAACAAGACGCCCTGCCAGCGGTGTGGCAGAGCGTACTGGAGCAGCCGCGCAAGCCGCGTCGGGCGATTGTGTTCGGCGATGCACGCGCCCGACGCCTCGAACGCGAGGGCTACGCGACGCTCCATCTGCCCGAGCTGTTGCGCGTCGCGCGTCCGAGCGAATACGCCTACTTTGCCACTTACAACTTGACGCCCGATACCGCCCGCGCACGCGCCATCTTGGGGACGCTGATGCGCCTGCGGTCGCGTGCGGAACGCCTTGCCGTCGTCGCGCAGGGCGAATGGGCAATCCTCTGTGGGCTGGCGTGCGCCCTCATCTCAGCGCCGCTGCACGCGCGGGGCAGCGCCGAAGCGTCGCCGTTAGACCTGCCAGGCTATGAACGCATCGGCGGCTGGGAGACCGTGCGCGCGCTCCTGCCCGATTAGACGCTCCTGCCCGGAATGCCCGGCTCGGTCATCTTGAAGGGATCGAATACCTCGCGTATCTGCTCCTCGCTGAGCAGGTTGCGCTCGCGCACGATGTCCACCACCGAGCGTCCCTCGCGCAGCGACTGCTTCACCACCTCTGCCGCCGTCGCATAGCCCACATAGGCGTTGAGGGCAGTGGCGAGGCTCGGGCTGGTCTCGGCGTACCAGCGACACTTCGCCTCGTTCGCCGTGATGCCGCGCACGCACCGCTCGTCCAGCTGACGCATCATGCGCGTCATAATCTGAACGGAGAACACCGCGTTGTACGCCATCATCGGCATCATCACATTCAGCTCCAGCTGACCCGCCTGCACCGCGTAGTCGATGGCTGTGGCGTTGCCAATCACCTGGAAGCAGACCATGTTCGCCATTTCGGGGATGCTGGGGTTCACCTTACCGGGCATAATGCTGCTGCCGGGCTGCACAGCGGGCAGGGTAATCTCGGCGAAGCCCGTGAGCGGACCCGACGAGAGCAGGCGCAGGTCGTTCACGATACGGGTCAGCTCCAGCGCGAGGGTGCGCAGCGCGGAGCCGACCAGCTGAATCGGCATCTGGCTCTGCATCGCCTCGCGCATATCGTCGGCGGGGCGAAACGGAACGCCCGTCCACTCGCGCAGCAGCTCCACCACGCGGAACCGATAGTTAGGGTGCGTGTTCAGCCCTGTGCCGACCGCGCTGCCGCCGATGCCCAGCTCCTCCACTGCCTCTGTGGCGAACTCCAGCACGCGCCGACACTTGCGCAGCGTCGCCGCATACGCCGTGAACTCCTGACCGAGACGAATCGGCACAGCGTCCTGCAAATGCGTGCGCCCCGACTTCAACACATGGTCGAACTCTTTGCCCTTCTGCGCAAAGGCGTCCGCGAGGGCGTCCAGCGCAGGGAACAGGTCGCGTAGCGCAAGCCGTGTCGCAATGCGCATCGCCGTCGGGAAAGTGTCGTTGGTCGACTGCCCGAAGTTCGGGTGGTCGTTCGGGTTCACCAGCTGATAATCGCCTTTCTGCCCGCCCAGTATCTCGATGGCGCGGTTCGCTAACACCTCGTTGACATTCATATGGAACGAAGTGCCCGCGCCTTGATGGAAGATATCGGTGGGGAACTGGTCGCGCAGGTTGCCCTGCAGGATTTCGTCGGCGGCTTGAATCAGGGCGCGCCCGATGTTCTCTGGGATTAAGCCAAGCTCCGTGTTCGCCTGCGCCGCCGCTTTTTTGAGCAGCACATAGGCGTCAATCATCACTGGGGGTTCCGTGACGCCGCTGATGGGGAAATTCTCTTGCGCCCGCAGGGTCTGTAAGCCCCAATAGACATCGGCGGGCAGCTCGCGCTCTCCTAAAGCGTCTCGCTCGATACGGGTGTTCATAACCAACCTCCGATACAGTGTACCCGACAAGATAGGTACAATAGCGCACGATGGAGCCTCGATTGCCCTTGGACTTTGACTCCGAAACGATGCGACAGATGGGCTATCGTGTGGTGGATACGCTGGTGGACTACTGGCGCACGCTGCCCGACCGCCCGATTGGAACGCGCCCCCACCCCGAGACGCTACAGGCGATGCTCAGCGAGCCGACGCCCACCCAACCGACGCCTTTTGAGCAAGTTTTGGACGAATTCCTGCATAAAGTGCTGCCCCACCTCATCAAGGTAGACCATCCGCGCTACTTCGCGTTCGTGCCTGCGCCCAACGAGTATGTGGGCGTGCTGGCGGACTTGTTATCGGCGGGGATGAACATCTTCGTGGGCACTTGGATGGTGGGCGCGGGCGCGACGCAGGTGGAGCAGGTGGTCATTCGTTGGCTGTGCGACTGGTTCGGCATGCCAGCAGGCGCGGGCGGGCTGTTCGTGAGCGGCGGCTCCGTGGCGAACTTGGTCTGTCTGGCGGCGGCGCGACAGCGCTATCCCGACGCTCTCGCACGCGGTAGGGTCTATTATTCCGACCAGACGCACTCCTGCGTGGCGCGAGCGTGGCGCATCTTGGGACTGCGCGAGGAGCAAATCTGCGTGCTGCCCGCCGACGAGCATTTCCAGATTCCGCTCTCGCGGCTGGCGGAGCAGATAGAACGCGACCGCGCGGAGGGGTTGCTGCCATTCTGTGTGGCGGCGAACGCTGGCACGACCAACACGGGCGCGGTTGACCCCCTGAATGAGTTAGCCGACCTGTGCGAGCGCGAGGGGCTGTGGCTGCACGCCGACGGCGCGTACGGCGCAGCAGCCATCCTCACGCAGGAAGGCGCACAGCGACTGCAAGGCATCCATCGGTTGGATTCGCTCGCCGTCGATCCGCACAAGTGGCTCTATCAGCCGATGATGGCGGGATGTGCCATCGTGCGCGAGTTTGAGCATCTGCGCGAGGCGTTCCGCATCCTGCCCCCCTACTTGCAAGATAAGGAGCGCGGCGCAGCAGGCGTCGACCTGTGCGACTACGGGGTGGAACTCTCGCGCAACTTCCGCGCCCTCAAGCTCTGGATGTCGCTCAAGACGCACGGCGTCGAGGCGTTCCGCCAAGCGATGGAGCATAACCTGCGCCTTGCTCGCGTCGCTGAGGACGCCCTGCGCAGTCTGCCCCGATGGCGCATCATCTCGCCTGCCACGATGGGCATCTTGGCGTTCCGCTATGAGCCGCCTGAACATACGCCCGAACAGACCGACGCGCTGAACCGTGCGCTGGTGGACGCGATGATTGCCGATGGCTACGCGATGGTCAGCTCTACAATCCTGCGCGGGCGCGTCGCACTGCGAATGTGTACGCTGAACCCACGCGCTACGGAGGCGGATGTGCTGGAAACGCTGCGACGCCTCGACGCGCTCGCAGAACGCCAACTGACCATCCAAGCAGGACTCCAGTAGCCGAGCGCGAACAGAGCAAGCGATGCACGGTTATTGTAGTCTCGGCGGCGGCAAGAGAGGCTTGTGCCTCCGAACGCTTATGTTGACGATCCTGATAGCCAGTTCGCTGACGAACACAGACGCGCAACCCCCCACCCTTACTGGCGACGGGTGGGAGTTGCGCCCGCGCGGCGGCGACGGCGTGCAACTGCGTGTGGGCGGCGTGCTGCTGAGCCGTGGCTCGATGGCGCAGATTGCCGCGCCCGACTGGAGTCAGGGATACTACAGTTCGCGGAGCGCGCCGCCCACCCCTACGCTGCAAGACGGCGCACTGGTGCTACGCCACCCCCTGCCGTCAGAGTTGGGCGTAATGACCGAGACCCTGCGCAAACTCGCTCCGAACCGATTCGAGTGGCGACTGGAAGTGGAGTGGCGCGGCTCCAAACCCGCGATTGTAGAGTGGTGCGTGGGGCTGTGGAACGCCGAGTACCTGCTGGGCGCGACGCTGGCAGGCGACGGACGCCTCGCCGCCTCGCAACTCAACCGCCAGCCCCAAACGCGCGACGATGATGTGCTGTTTCAGGGCGCACGGTTCGAAATACGCAGCCGCATCGCGGATGTAGAGCTTTCGGGAGTAAATTTGCATGTCTTGGATGGGCGCGGGAGCAACCGCTCGTGGTCGCGTGAGGTTCCGACGCTCTGGTTGGGCGTGCTGAGGCGCGAGTTGTCGCCGAACGGGCGCGTGCAGATGACCCTGCAGTGGCGCATCCAGCCGAAACCGCTGCCTGCACAAGCCGCGCCGCTTCAAATAGA
>CALGZO010000160.1 GCA_937934465.1 uncultured Fimbriimonadales bacterium
GTGGGCGCGTTGTCCAAGCCCGCCGTTCGACTTCTTCCCGTTCGATTTCACCCAGCTGGCGGGCGACCACTATGTGACGGTACAGCCGTGCCCGGCGGGACCTGAGGGCGATGTGAACGGCGACGGCTGCGTCGACGACGCAGACCTGCTGATTGTGCTGTTCAACTTCGGCAACGCGGGCGGTCAGGGCGATGTGAACAACGACAACATCGTCGACGACGCCGACCTGCTGATTGTGCTGTTCAACTTCGGCGCAGGTTGCTGAAGGCGCTCCTTCACGAATGTAGAGGGCTTTCTGCGCGTTTGCCCATGCAGAATGGCTTGGCGTGCAGTTCAAGGATTGAGTGTTCACCCCCTCCTTTAGGTTCCCCCTGTAAGCAGGGGGAACCGCGCCGCCAATCGGTTCCCCCTACGCAGTAGGGGAACCTACGGAGGGGTCAGAAACACATGCCTGCTTCCGTGTATTCGTCGGCGGGGACGCCGACGGTACGCACCCCTCGCAGTGGAACCCCAACCGCCATTAAGAAATTCTCGCTCGGTTGCCGATAATCGGTAGGCAGGATGCTGTTATGCACGGACAGGAGTGCCCGTGCGACGGAGGCGAGGCATGGACGCGAGAGGAGCGAAGCGGAATGCGAATTTATCGGACTTTTTGGGACACGCCGACTTTGCAAACGGCGGAGCGGGCGATGAACCGCGCGACGGCGCGCCATAGGCTGTTGGCGCACAACCTCGCGAACGCGAATACGCCGAACTTTGTGCGGTTAGACCTGCCCGAAGGCGAGACGACGCCCACGCGCCTGATGGCGCGCGCCCAACAGGCAGGCGTGCTGCCCCTACGCACTGCCGACCCGCGCCATTTCGCCCTGCCTGCCGCCGCCCAAACGCGCCAAGCAACGCCCACGCCCCAACCTGCGCCGATGCGCGTGGACGGCAACACTATCGACCCCGAATACGAGATGGCGCAACTCGCCGAGAACGAACTGCGCTACGGCATGCTCGCGCGTATCGCCAACAGCCAAATTCAAGGGTTGCGAAACGCTATCCGCGAGGGCAGAACGCCATAAGGAGGTGAAGCATGGGACTGATTAGCACTTTACGGGTGAGCTCCAGCGGCTTGAGCGCGGAACGGCTGCGCATGGACTTGATTGCCGACAACTTGGCGAACGCCAACACCACGCGCGCGCCCGACGGTCAGCCCTACCGACGCAAGGTCGCCGTGTTTCAACCCATCACGCCCACGCCCAGAATGCCCGGCGGCGTCCAAGTGGCGCAAATCGCCGCCGACCCCACGCCGCCTCGCTTAGTTTACGAACCCGCGCACCCCGACGCCGACGCCAACGGCTATGTCGCCTACCCGAATGTGGACATCGTCCACGAGATGGTCGATATGATTACCGCGAGCCGCGCCTACGAGGCGAACATTCAAGCCTTCAACGCCGCGAAGAACATGTTCCTGCGCACCCTCGACATCGGGCGCGTGTGAGGTGAGAGCCTATGCAAATCAAGGGCATCGTGAAAGAGTTGCCGCGCATCGAGGTTCGGGAGATACAGCCGCCGAAGTGGCTGCAGTCGCCCGCGCCGTCGCAAGCCGACGCGCCTCAAGCCGACTTCGGACAGATGCTACGCGAGGTGATTGGTCAGGTGAACGACGCGCAGCAGCGGTCGGCGGAGCTCGCGCAACGCTTCGCGCGGGGCGAACCCGTGGACGAGCAGACGCTCGTGCTGGCGATGGAGCGTGCAAGCCTCGCCTTCCAACTCACGCTGCAGGTGCGCAATAAGGTGCTGGACGCCTACCAAGAAATCATGCGATTGCAGGTGTAATCATCGATGCAGAACGCGCTGAATCGGTTTCGGGACTGGTGGAATGGGCTGCCGCGCTCCACACGAATCGCGTGGGTGGGCGGCGTGGTGGGGTTGCTTGCGCTGTTTATTGCGCTGGGGTTCTGGGCGAGCGCGCCCACCTACACCACGCTCTACACAGGGCTTAGCCCCGCCGACTCGGCGGCGGTGGTGCAAGCGTTGCGCGAGAAGAACATCCCCGTCCGCACCAGCGGCGGCGGCAGCGTGATTGAAGTGCCCCAAGAACACGCCGAGAACGCGCGACTGGAACTCGCCTCGAAGGGCTTGCCCAAAACAGGCGCGCCCGGCTATGCACGCCTCGAAAAGACGCCGTTCGGCATGACCCAATCGATGGAGCAGAACACCCTGCGCATCGCCCTCGAAGAGGAGCTGCAAAACACCATCCAGCACTTGGAGCCTGTCGAACACGCGCGCGTGCATATCACGCCTGGCAACGACTCGCCGTTCGCCGACTCGCGCACGGAGCCGACCGCCAGCGTGGTGGTCGCGCTCCAGCCGAACGCGACGCTCACGCGCGACCAAGTGCGCGGCATCGTGCATCTGGTGAGCCATAGCGTGGAAGGGCTGAAACCCGAAAATGTGACTGTGGTCGATTCGGAGGCGCGCCCCCTGTGGCACGGGGGCGACCAGTACGCCGTGGATAACGAGCTGATTCGCACGCGCCGCGAGGCAGAGCGCGCCTACGCCGAAGAACTGCGCCGCCAACTGCAACAGCACTTAGACCGCGTGCTGGGCGCGGGCAAGTCCAGCGTAATGGTGCAGGCGGAGCTGAACTTGGACAAAGAGGAGGTGCAGGCGCAGCGCGTGGAGCCGTTAGACCCGAACCGCGCCGCCGTGATTAGCGAGACAACCGAGACCGAACGGCTCAGTGGCGCCCCGCCCGTGGCAGGGGGCGCCGCCGGTGTGGCTGGCAACCGCGCCGAGAACCCCCTCTATCCCGCCGCGCCGCTGGGCGCAGGCGGCGTCGGCGAATATAACCGCGAAGACCGCATCCGCAACTACGAAATCAACCGCCAAGTGGAACATATCATCCGCGCGCCCGGACGCATCGAACGGCTCAGCGTCGCGACGCTGGTCGACGAGAGCGTCTCGGATGACGCGCTTACCGCCGTGCGCAACTGGCTGGAGACCACCGTCGGCGTCGCGCCGAACCAGCCGAACCGAATTGTGACCGTGCAGCGCGTGAAGTTCGACGCCTCACAAGCCGAGCGAGCCGCCAAGGAGCAAGCCGCGCGTGAAGCCGCCCGCCGTCAGGAGCTGCTCTGGCGACTGCTACCCCTGCTCCTGCTGTTGATTGTGACCATCTTCCTCGCCCGCGTGATTGGCAAGCAGATTCGGCGTCCGACGCCGCAAACACAGGCAGTCGCCGCCTTGCCCGGCGGCGGAACGCTCGCCGTGACGGCAGAGGGCGAGGTTCCCGTCGGCGCGCTCACCGACGGCTCCGAACACGCCCTCAACGCCGTCATCGACGAAGACGGCGCGATTCTGGTGGAAGAAATCGGTCCCGACGGTAAGGTCATCGTACGCAGGCGGCGTCCGGAATCTGTGATTGAAGAAGAACTGGCGCAACGCATCCACGAACGGCAGCAGCCCGAACTACTGGAAATCAAGCGATTCGCCGAAAATAAACCTGAACATATCGCAGCGCTCCTGAGGAACTGGGTGAAGTCCTAAGATGCTCAAACCTGGCGAGAAGAAGCTGACAGGCAAGCAGAAGGCGGCGATAGTGCTGGTCGCTATGGGCGCGGAGACCGCCGCGCAGGTGCTCAAGCACCTCAGCGACGCGGAGGTGGAGGAGCTCAGCCTCGAAATCGCGCGGCTGGGCAGCGTGCCCGCCGAGCTGCGCCAACAGGTGGTCAGCGAGTTTTACGAAATCTGTCTGGCGCAGAACCTCGCGCTGGAGGGCGGCTTAGACCACGCCCGCGAGATGCTCGAGCGCGCCTACGGACCAGAGCGCGCCGCGCTAATCATCGAAAAGCTCACCCGCGCCCTGCAGCTGCTGCCCTTCGATTCCATCAAGCGCGTGCATCCCTCGCAGCTCAGCACCTTTTTGCAGGACGAGCATCCGCAGACGATAGCGCTGGTGCTGGCGTACTTAGACCCGCAGGTCGCCGCCGCCGTGCTGGCGAGTCTACCGCCCGAACTGCGCCCTGAAGTCGCTGAACGGCTCGCCACCATGGGCAGCACGCCCCCAGAAGTCATCCGCCGCGTGGAAAGCGTGTTGCAACGCAAGCTCTCCAGTATCGCCAGCCAAGAGCTTACCGCCGCTGGCGGCGTGAAATCGCTCGTGGAGATTATTCAGTGGGTCGATCGCAACACCGAGCGCGCCATCTTCGACTACCTCACCGACAACAACCCCGAACTCGCCGAAGAGGTGCGCAAACTGATGTTCACCTTCGAAGACCTGCTGCAACTCGATGACCGCGCCATTCAGCAAGTGCTGAAAGAGGTGGACATGAAGGAGCTCTCGCTCGCGCTCAAAGGCGCCAGCGACGCGCTGAAGGACAAAATCTTCCGCAACATGTCCGAACGCGCGGTCAATATGCTCAAAGAGGAGCTGGAGTTTATGGGACCTGTGCGCGTGCGCGATGTGGAGGAGGCGCAGCAGCGCATCGTGAGCATCGTGCGTCGGATGGAGGAGGCGGGCGAGATTGTGATTGCGCGCGGCGGCGAGGAGGAGATGCTGATATAAGATGCAACAGCCCTTTCCGACGCTGGATGCGCCGCGCGGCGTGGACGCGCCCGATGAGAGCTGCACGCCGCCGCCCAACGCACAGACCCTTGAACCGCTGGCGGGCGCAACAGGGCAATCTACTCCGTCGCCTAAGCGCATCATAGCCCCCCAAAAAGGCGCGGCTGGAACCCCGTTCCCCGAATACAAACCTGAACCCAAGCCCGAAGACGCGCTCGACCTTGACGCCGTTCGCGCGGAAGTCGAAGCCATCCGCCTGCAAGCCATCCGAGACGCCGAGCGTATCCGCGAGCAGGCGCAACGCGAAGGCTACCAGCGCGGCTACGAGCAGGGCTACGCCGACGGCGAACACCACGCCCGCCAAAA
>CALGZO010000161.1 GCA_937934465.1 uncultured Fimbriimonadales bacterium
CAGCCCCTGCCCTTCGCCGACCACGATATCGAAATCGTATGCGCCCGGCGGCTTCAGCACGCCCAGCGCTATCGGGTCGACGCACGCAATCGCCAGTGCGCCCACCTGATGCGCCGCCTCCGACACAGGCGCAAGCGACTCGATCAAGCCGAAAAAGTTGGGGTACTGCACAATCGCGCAGGCGGTCTCGGCATCCATCACCGCGTGGAGCGCGTCGATATCCGTAATGCCCTCGCGCGTGGGAACTTCCACCAGCTGACGGCTGTTTGTCCACAGGTAGGTGCGCATCACTTGCCGATAGTGGGGATGCACGCCCTGCGAGACCACTACTTTGGAGCGTCCTGTGATGTTGCACGCCATCAGCGCAGACTCTGCCAACGCAGTGGAGGCGTCGTACATCGAGGCGTTCGCGACATCCATGCCCGTCAGCTCGCACACCATCGTCTGAAACTCGAAGATGCTCTGCAGCAGCCCCTGACTGGCTTCAGGCTGATAGGGCGTGTATGCGCTGAGAAACTCGCCCCGACTGATAATCGCGCCGACGGCGGCGGGAATGAAGTGGTCATACGCGCCTGCGCCCAGAAAACTGATCGCGCGTGTGCTGTCAGCGTTCCGCGCTGCGAGCTGGCTCAGGCGTTTGAAGAGCGCATGCTCATCCAGCCCATCGGGGACGGGCAGCGCGCCGTCGATATACAGGTCGTCGGGTATATCTCGGAACAGGTCGCGAATGGACGCGACGCCGATTACATCCAACATCTGCCGAATATCTTGCTCGGTATGGGGAATATAGCGCATAGGTTAACCTCAGATTTGACGATAGTTTTTATAGTCGTCCGCGCTCATCAGTTGCTCGGCTTGGCTGGGGTCTTTCATGCGGATTTTAATCATCCAGCCCTTGCCGTAGGGGTCATCATTGATGGTCTCCAGCGCGGATTGGAGCGATTCGTTGACCTCGATGACCTCGCCTTCCACAGGGGCGTAGAGGTCGGACGCGGCTTTGACCGACTCGATGACGCCGAAAGTCTCGTCCGTTTGTAGATAGCGTCCCGGTTCGGGCAGCTCCAAAAACACGATATCGCCCAGCTCGGATTGTGCGTAATCGGTGATGCCAATAGTGGCAATCTCGCCCTCGATGCGTAGCCATTCGTCGCTTCGTGTGTAGCGCAGCTCTGCTGGCGTGTTCATACGATACCTCCAAAGTCATATTGTACCTGACAGGAGTGGCTGCCCGAACGCCGCGCCGATAGCTGCCACGCGAAAGCGTCGTTCGCGTATTCGATGAAGCGTGGAAGTGCGATGCACACTACCTGTAGCTGGTTATGCGGGTACATTCGTCTTGTGAATTTCCCCAAGTTCCGACAATCGGGTATACTCCTTTCAGGAGGCTTGTTATGGCTGAATACCGATTGTTGCTCAAGCATGTGGATGTTCCCCAGTACGACGAACTCGCGGTATACGAGCAGTACGGCGGTTATCAGGCGTTGCGCAAGGCGTTGCAGATGGAGCGCCAAGCGGTGATTGAGGAAGTGAAGAAATCGGGTCTGCGCGGGCGCGGCGGCGCAGGGTTCCCAGCGTGGATTAAGTGGAACGGACTGCCCAAAGACGACGACAAGCCCCACTATGTCATCTGCAACTCCGATGAGGGCGAACCGGGTACCTTCAAAGATTTCGAGCTGATGTACAAAGCGCCGCATCAGCTGGTGGAGGGCATGATTATCGCCGGGTACGCGGTGCGCGCTCAGCGGGGTTATATCTACATTCGGGGCGAGTATGTCGAGTGCGCTCGCAAGGTGCGCAAGGCTATCGATCAAGCCTACGCCGCGGGCTATCTGGGCAAGAACATTCTCGGCAGCGGGTTCGATTACGACCTGTATATTCACATGGGCGCAGGCTCCTATGAGTGCGGCGAGGAGTCGGCGCTGATGTCGAGTTTGATGGGCGAGCGCGGTCAGCCCCGCCTGAAGTTCCCCCACGCGCCGTTGCCCACGATTGCAGGCGTGTGGAACTGCCCCACGCTCATCAACAACTGCGAGTCGCTCAGCTGTGTGCCCCACATCATCAATAACGGCGGCGAGTGGTACGCGCAACTCGGCGCAAGCACCAAAAACTCGCGCGGCACGAAGATTTTCTCCGTGTCGGGACATGTGAACAAGCCCGGCAACTACGAAATCGAGTTCGGCACGCCGCTGATGGAGCTGATTGAGATGGCGGGCGGCGTGCGCGGCGGCAAGCTCAAGGGAATCATTCCCGGCGGCTCCTCGATGCCCATCCTCCCTGCCGAGAAGTGCGAGGACGCCATCATCGGCTACGAGGAGCTGATGGAGAAGGGCAGCATGGTCGGCTCAGGCGGCTGCATGGTGCTGAACGAGCATACCTGCATCGTGCATTTCGCGTGGCGCACGGCGGAGTTCTACGCGCACGAATCGTGCGGCAAATGCACCCCCTGCCGTGAGGGCACACGCTGGATGGTGCAGATTCTGGAGCGCATCCTGCAAGGCAAGGGGCGCATGGAAGACATCGACTTGCTGCTGGAGGTGTGCGACCAGATCGACGGGCGCAGTTTCTGCGCGTTAGGCGATGCGGCGGCGTGGCCCATCCGCGCCTTCATCAAGAACTTCCGCCACGAGTTCGAGTATTTCGTGCAGCACGGGCGCAGCATGTACGCCGACAACCCCGCATCGCAGGCGATGTTCCCGCCGAAGGGTTATCAGCGCTACAACCCCATGCGCTACGAATACACCTTCGGCAGCGTGCGCAAATAAGGGAGCCGAGCACGCGCATCTCGGTACGCCTCGGTGCGACGCCTTTCTTGGCGTCGCGCAAGTCCAGGTGCGACGCCTTTCGTGGCGTCGGGCAAGTGTGGTGCGACGCCTTTCGTGGCGTCGTGCAAGTTCAGGAATGTCCAAGCCACAGATGGGGAGGGTGTTTCGAAAATTCGCCTGTTGTGGAGAACCCCCTCCTGCAGGTTCCCCCTTTTCA
>CALGZO010000162.1 GCA_937934465.1 uncultured Fimbriimonadales bacterium
AGTGGCTTGGACAGTCTTGTCCAAGCAGAGCGGGCACGGACAGGAATGTCCGTGCCACTGAGTGTGGCTTGCGCTTTAGTTCAGGTCTGAGTACGACGACAGGAATGTCGTCGCACCTGCAGGGTGCTGCACGGACAGGAGTGTCCGTGCTACTGGGCGCGACGACAGGAATGGCGTCGCACCTGCAGGGTTTTGCACGGACAGGAATGTCCGTGCTACTGGGTACGGTGTTTAGAGCGAAATTACTTGGTCAGGCGGGTTGCCTGCCAGCGCAGCGTATAGGTCGGGGAAGCAGCCCACTTGCACGCCGTCCACAGTGCCCACGGGAACGCATTCGCCAGGTTCACTGCGTCCTGTGCCGTCGGGGTTGCACCAACGGGGCTGTCCCTGCGCCAGATTGCGTTCCAGCGCACAGGCGTCGCAGACCATCAGCAGGATGTTCTTCTCTTTGGCAATTTTCGCCAGTCGCTCGCCGATGGGGTCGCCCTTACGCAAGACGAAGGCGTTGTCATCGAAGAAGAACATCCCAACGACCTCCACGCCATGCACGCCCGCCTCCAACTGGGGCAGTATCATCTGCGCCAACTTGTAGGTCGCTGCGCGTGGCGTGATGAACACATAGGCGACCTTCACGCGCGTATCTCCTTACGACGGCGTAGCCCCAGCAGACCCGCCAAACCCGCGCCTAACGCCAACAGGCTCGCTGGCTCAGGTACGAACTCCAGCGTGTAGTCCACCGAGTCGTTGAGCGCGGTACCGTCCCACGCAATCGCGTTCACCAAGCGGAACCGAAACACCAGCGGGTTGTCTTCTGTCGGCAGGATGCTGGAAGCGAAGATGATATGCTGGTGGACGGCTTCGGGGTCGTTCTCGTCGAAGATGAGCGTCCAGACGCCGGGCAAGCCGTCGCCGAAGATGGGGTCTTCCTCGCCCTCCACCACGCCTACCAGGTTCGGCGAGATAAACACCTGCTGGATGGTGACCTGGCGCAGCTGGGGCGTGTCGCTGCCCTCTTCAAAGTGGAAGTCCCAGCCGACATCCACGCCGAACAGCCCCGGCAGCAGCTCTTCGAGGCGGTACTCGATTTTGTAGGGCGGCTCTGCCAGCTCGTGCGGTTCAATCACGGCGGCGGCGCCCTCCATCACGCCGAGATGGATGTCTCCCTCATGGTCGTGGTCATGCTGTGCGAACGATACGCTCATCAGCGCCGTAAGCGCGATGCTCAGTCCGAGTGTGACTAATCGCTTCATAGTGGTTCCTCCTTTCGGGGGCATTTATTGGGCGCCCTCCCCGACAGCGCCGAAGTTGAACAGGATGATGAGTAGGTCCGCGTCGTCGACGATGCCGTCGCCGTTCACATCGGCGTCGGAGTCTGCCGAGCCGAACGCAAACAGCACCGCGAGTAAATCGGCGTCGTCGATGACATCATCGTTGTTGAGGTCGCCCAGCGTAGTGAACTGCCAGTTCTGGGCGCGTGCGCCCGTGAGGTTGAGGTTATCCACGCGCCGCGAGAGATGCTTGCTGAGTTTGGCGACCACAGTATAGGTTCCCGCAGCTTGGTTGAACCCCACCATGTAGGGGTAGATGGCAGTGGGGTTCGGGGGCAGGGTGCTTTGCGCGACGGTGTTGCTGCCCTGTCGCAGTTGCACGGTCAGGCGCAGGTCGTACAGGTTGCCCTGATAGCCCTGCGCTGGCTGCACGCTCCCGTACAGGCGCAGAGGGTTGCCTGCGACCATGTAGACGCGGTAGGCGTAGGGCATGTCTTGGAGCGCGGTTCCGTCACGCGCGATGGCGTTCACCCCACGCACATCCCACACATACACGCCCGGCGCAGGCGCAGCGAAGATGAAATGGTGGTGGGGCGTGCCGTTGGTGGGCAAGTTGAAGAAGTTGTTGCACTCCGTCTCGCAAAACAGGTTCCCAAAGCCCGACTTAGAGCCGACCAAGCCAGGCGAAATCCACACCTGCTGCACGCGACAGGACTGCAAGTGAGGCTGACCCGTGTGGTAATCGAAGTAGAAGTCCAGCCCCACATCGAGGATGAACCTACCCAGCACGCTGGACATTTGCCGCACGGGGTGCGGCTGCGGCTGGATAATCTCCACCCGATTGCCGTCCCTGCCAAACAGCAGGTCGTCGTCGTGATGGGCGACCGCCCAGCTGGTGATAAGACCGAGTACGACCGCAAATAGCGCAATTCGCATCGCTAAACCTCCTGTGTTAGTTGCCCGTGAGGGCGTGCAAAAAGGTGAATGTGCCACGAGTGCGGACGCGCGGGAAGCGCGTCTATTTTAGGGAAGCGAGAGGGAGGTTAGCAGGGCGGCGCGCGGGGAATGCGCGGCTGAAAGGTAAGGGTGTCTTGGGGAAGAGGTGTTTCGGGAATGAGAAGCGGCTGCAGGCTATCCCACGCGATGGCGCTGGCGTAGAGTGTGGGCAGCGCAGTGAGCGGTTCTGACGCAGGCGTTTTTTGCAGCACACAGACAAGGCAGTCGCTGCCGTGCGCCTGCAACGGGTCATGCGTGAGCGAATGCAGCAGGCAAACTGTGAGGAACACTGTTGCCCACAACACGCTCATATACTGCGCCGCGCGCACCGCCCAGCGTCGCATGACGGGTTCAGTATACCCGAAGTGTGTATAGAAATGCAAATTGCCGCGTTCAGGTACACTCGAATCGATGAACATCGAGCTGGTCTCTATCGGCACGGAGCTGCTACTGGGACAGATTGTGGATACGAACGCGGCGTGGCTGTCGGCGCGGCTGGCGGAGATAGGCGTGGGCGTCTACAGGCGCAGTACGGTGGGCGATAATCTGGAACGGATTGTGAGCGCACTGCGCGAGTCGCTGGAACGCGCCGATGGC
>CALGZO010000163.1 GCA_937934465.1 uncultured Fimbriimonadales bacterium
GATGCGCCATCAGTCGCTGCGAGGCGAGCGCACCCCTCAGATTTACCGCGCCTACAAAGCGCAGCTGCTGGAGGGGTTTGACCCTCTGCACGGGGGGTTCGGCGGCGCGCCGAAGTTTCCGCCCAGCACCGCGTTGCCCGTACTGCTCCATCTCGGCGCGGAGTGGGACGACGAGGACTGCGCCGCTATGGCGCTGATGACGCTGGCGCAGATGGCGATGGGCGGGATGTTCGACCATATCGGCGGGGGGTTCCACCGCTACTCGACCGACGAGCGGTGGTTGCTGCCGCACTTTGAGAAGATGCTCTACGATAATGCGCAGCTCGGCTGGGCATACGCGCACGCCTACGCGCTGACCGACGAGCCGTTCTACGCCGACATCGCGACGCGCACCTTCGACTGGATGCTGCGCGAGATGCGCACTCCCGACGGGGCGTTCGCCAGCGCCCTCGACGCCGACAGCCCCGAAGGCGAAGGCTACTACTACACTTGGACGGAGCAAGAGATTTACGACACACTGCCGCGCGACGAGGCAGACCTGTTTTGCACGGTCTACGGAATCCAACCCGAGGGCAACTACCACGACGAGGCGACGCGACGCCCCACTGGACGCAACATCCCCCACCTTGTCAAGCCCATCGAGCAGCACGCGGAGGAGCTGAACTTAGACCCTGACGACCTGCACGAGCGATTAGCGGACATCCGCGCACGGTTGCTCGTCGCCCGCCAGACGCGCCGTGCGCCCCTGCGCGACGACAAGGCGCTGACCGATTGGAACGGGCTGGCGATTTGGTCGCTCGCCTACGCCGCCGATGTGCTGGAGGAGCATCGCGCGCCGTACACGCAAGCCGCCCAAGACGCCGCCGAGTTCATCTGGCAGCACATGCGCGACGCGAACGGGCGATTGCTGCACCGCTATCGCGAGGGCGAGGCAAGCATCCCTGCTTTCCTGACCGACTACGCCTTCTACGGCATGGGGCTGATGGAGCTCTACAGCCTCACTTTGGAGCATCGGTGGCTGGAGCGCGCGATTGAGGTCGCCGACCAGATGATTCAGCGGTTCCACGACGCCGAGTACGGCGGCTTCTACACCACCGACAGCGCACATGACCTGCTCATCCTGCCGATTAAGTCGTATCAAGACCGCGCGATGCCGTCGGGCAACGGCGCGGCGGTGCAGTTCTTGGCGAGCCTGAGCAGCGCGCTCGCGATAGACGAGCCGACGCGCAGCGAGCAGTACGCGCAGTTGGGGGGCGAGACGCTGAACAGCTGCTGGGCAATCCTCCAGCGTGCGCCTGCGGCGGGCGACAGCCTGCTCTACGGCTACCTCCTGCTGGAAGGCGACCTGATGGAGCCGCCCGATTTGGAGATGCCCGACGGCGCGTTCGCCAGCGTGGACGACCAAGAGGGACCCGTGCGCATCGGCATCTTGCCCCAGCCAGAGGGACTACTCGTCGCATTTGAGATCGAGGACGGCTGGCACATCAACGCGGCTTACGAGCAGGCGGGGCGCGTCGCCACTGCGGTAGAGACCAGCACGGACTTGCCATTGCGCATCGGCGCGCCGCTCTGGATGCCGCCCCAGCCCATCCGCACAGGCAGCGAGCCGATACAGGTCTACTACGAACACGCAGCGGCGTTGCTGCCCGTTGAAGCCATCGAGACCAGCGAGCCTGCCGAGGGCTTCGTGCGCGTCACCGTGCGCTATCAGCCCTGTACCGAAACCGAGTGCGGCTTGCCTGTGGAGCGCGTCTACACGATACCGTTGAGTCTACGCTTGCAGGAGGAGTAATGCACGCGCGGCGCTGGCGCGCGATGGGCACGGAATACGAACTGCTCTTGCCCGAAGGCGATGCCCAGTACGCCGAGTCGCTCGCAGGGCTACTCCGCGAGGAGACGCTGCGCTTGGAACGGCAACTGAGCCTCTACCTGCCCGACAGCGAGGTGTGCTATCTAAACGCGCACGCCCACCAGCGACCTGTGCGCGTGGAGCCTGAGCTGTTCGAGCTGCTGCAGACCTGCAAGTCGCTCCACGAGCTCACACAGGGCGTTTTTGACCCCACAACGACGCCGCTGTTGCGCTTGTGGGGCTTTGTGGATAAGCAGTTCAGGGTTCCGTCGCCTGATGCGATTGAGCGTGCGTTGGAGCGCGTCGGGATGGAGTTGGTGCTGCTGGAGTCAGAGGGGCGTTGGGTGTATTACGCGCTGTCGGGGGTGGAGCTGAGTTTCGGCGCGATAGGCAAGGGCTGGGCGGTTGCGCAGTGCGTGCGCGTGTTGCGCGAGTGGGGCGTGCGCTGTGCGCTGGTAAGCGCGGGCGGCAGCACGCTGTACGCGCTGGGCGCGCCGCCCGACGCCGACGGCTGGCATGCGCGCCTGCCTAACGGCGAGGAGATGTGGCTCCGCGACGCCGCGCTCGCCGTCTCTGGCGACGCCGAACAGTATTTTGAGGCGGACGGCGTGCGCTACGGACATATCATCGACCCGCGCACGGGCTACCCTGCGCCCACGCGCCCGCCAGTCGCCGTCGTCGCCGACGACCCAACGCTCTGCGACGCGCTCAGCACCGCGCTCTACATCGAGCCGTCGCTTGCCAGTATCGCACGCACCCGCTGCAAATCGGTCTCGGTATCCACCGCTATCGAAGGATGCTCGAAGTAGACCATGCGGATTTTGTAGCCGTGTTCCAACACGCGCAGCTGCTCCAACCCTTCAGTGGTCTCCAGCGGCGTGGGTTCCCACTGCGCGTATTGCAGCAGGAGCGGTTTGCGGAACACATACAGCCCGATGTGGCGCAGCACAGGCAGCTCGGTCGCCTCGCGCGGGTACGGGATACGCGAGCGCGAGAAGTAGAGCGCATCGCCGTTCAAGTCCACCACGACCTTCACCACGCTGGGCAGCTCGTAGTCTTCGGGTTGCGCGTGGCAGTAGAGACTGCTCATCATCACTTGCGCGTCGTTGAGCAGCGGTTGCACGGCGCGGTCGATGGCGTCTGGGTTGAGCAGCGGCTCGTCGCCCTGAATGTTGACATAGATGTCGCCGTCGGTGTTGCGGGCGACTTCCGCCATGCGGTCTGTGCCTGAGCGGTGGGCGTGGCTGGTGAGCATCGCCTGCGCGCCGAAGGCGTGCGCCGCCTCCACGATTTCGGGGTCGGGCGTGGCGATGTAAAGTTCGTGGAGCGTTTTGGCTTGACGCGCACGCTCCCACACATGCTGTACCATCGGCTTGCCTGCGATATCGAGCAGCGGCTTGTTGGGCAGGCGCGTCGCCGCCAAGCGTGCGGGAATAACGCCTATGACTTTCATGGTTTCACCTGCCAGAGTATTAGCCCCGACAGCACTTTGGGATGGAAGTAGGTGGATTTGTGGGGCATTTTACCGCCTGTGCTGGCGATTTGTTGCAGGGCGCGCAGCGGCGGCGGGTTCAACAGGAACGCCGCCTGCGCCGCGCCCGAACGCACCGATTCGATGGCGTCCTGCGCGGAGCGCGTGTAGGTCTTCGATATATCCGAGTAGCCGAGCGCAGGCATCACGCGCTCGTGCAGCACCCATGCGTCGAGGCGGGTCAGCGCGTCGGGCAACCCTTCCACAGGGGGGTAGGCTTTGGGGCGTATCAGCCACGCGCCGCCCGACCACACAAAGCCAATCGCCTCGCCGCCCAGGCGCGCCATCTGCTCGACAATCGTCTCGTGGGCGACGGGCGTCAGTTCAAATGCCTCTTGGAGCCGCGCCTGCCATTCGCTGGGCGCGCCCGGCGGCGTCTCGCCGAGTATCCGATGCGTGGGCAGGATTACCAAGCCCGGATCGTTCATCGGCACGAGCAGGATGGGCAGGAACCGTTCGGGGGAGCCTTCCGCGCCGTAGGTCTGCCCGAAGCGGAGCGCGGTCTCGTAGCGGTGGTGTCCGTCCGCAATCCACACGCGCGCGCCTTCGAACGCACGCTCGAAACGAGCCACCTCCACAGGGTTCGTGATGCGCTCCAGCTTGTGGAAGTTGCCTTCGGGCAGGTCGTCGCCTTCCACCTGCGCGATTGGCTCCCACAGGCAATCGGCGATAGCCTCATGGAACGCGGGCGTGTCCTCGAACAGCCCGAAGATGGTCTCCAAGTGGGCGCGGGTGGCTTGTAAGAGGCGGAACCGATCCTCTTTCACGCCCGGAAAAGTGTGTTCGTGGGGCAACACGACGCCTTTCTCGTAGGGTTCGGTGTGCAGCAGCACGAAGTAGCCTGTGCGCGTGCGCTGTGTGTTCGTCAAGGGGTCGTGGAAACGCTGGGTATAGCGATAGATGGCGGGCGTGGGGTCTTCACGCAGCACGCCGTCGGCAAGCCAGTGTTGAAACATCTGCGCCGCGCGGGTGTAGCGCTCCTCCTCGCCTGCGGGCAGGGTCAGATGCACGATATTATAAGCGTTGCGCGCCGATAACTCCGCACGCAGCGACTCATCGATAACATCATAGGGGGGCGCGACCACTTCAGGAATGAGTCGCGCGAACCGCGTCGCCCGAAACGCCCGAATCGTTGCCATCTCTCTCGGCTCCCTCACAAGTAGACTTCACAAAGACTGCAGGAACTGTGTTGCGCGTGTCCCTCGCGGCGCTCCGACCACGCTCAACAGCATAGTTGACGCTATAATTGTACCCGATAGCTTGCGAGGGTCGGCGATCGTTTAGAGTTGTCCGCCCGCCACGCGATACGCCTCGCCCGTGATGTAGCTCGCCTCGTCCGACGCCAGAAACACGACGAGGTTCGCGACATCGTCGTAGGCGCAGCCGCGTCCCAGCGGCGTTTGGGCTTCATAGTAGCGACGAACAGCCTCTTCAGGCAAGCCCCATTTGCGGGCGTATTGTTCGAAAAGCGTCTCCTGCCACATGGGCGAGTCGAGCAGGTTGCCAGGGCAGACGGCGTTCACGCGGATGCCGTAGGGGGCTAAGTCCATCGCGATGCTTTGGGTCAGTCCGACGCCCCCGAACTTGCTGGCGGCGTAGGCGCAGTTTTTGTAGCTGCCCTTCAGCCCCGACTTGGAGTTAATCTGCAGGATTACCCCTTTGCCCTGCCTGCGCATCAGTTTGGCGGCTTCACGGGCGCACAGGAAATAGCCTGTCAGGTTCACATCGAGTTGCCACTGCCACTGCTCCAGGCTCATCTCGGTGATTTCGGCGGAGTGGATGACCCCTGCGTTCGCGATGAGGATGTCCAGTCGCCCAAACTGTTGGTCGATCTGGCGTGCGGTGTGTTGCACCTCCGCTTCGAGGCGCACATCGCAGGGGAGCGCGAGCGTGTGGCAGTGGGGATGTTGCGCGTGGACGGCGTCGGCGACAGCGTGGAGCCGCTCGGCTTGCACATCGCTGAGCGCGAGACCCCGACACCCTTCTTGGGCGAGGCGGTAGGCTAACGCTTCGCCCAGTCCCTGCGCTGCGCCCGTAATCCACGCGACTCGTCCTTGCAAACGCATTTCAACCCTCTCCCTCTATCGGCTCCACCAGCACGGCAGTACCGTAGACCAAGATTTCGGCGGCGTTGGCGGTGATATTGCCCGACACGAAACGCACATTCACGATGGCGTTCGCGCCGAGTCGGACTGCCTCTTCCAGCATGCGCCGCTCCGATTCCGCCCGCGCGTTGGAGAGCATCTCTGTGTACTCTTTGAGCTCGCCGCCCACAATCTGTCGCAAGCCCGCCAGGAAGTCTTTGCCGAAGTGCGTCGCCCGAACCGTGTTGCCCTTGACCAACCCTAACACCTTTACGATACGATAGCCCGGCACTTCGGCGAGCGTTGTAATGAGCATGCCGATTCCTCCCATCTCCTATTTCGCGTGGGGCGCTGATATTCCTGCTGAGACAGGCAAGTATCGGGAGCGTCCGTCTGAGATGTCTCGCCTTGCTCGGCATGAGAGCAGTCGCACAGAGCCTGTCGTGCCGAGCCGCAGGCGAGGAATCTCAGTAGAGTCACAGACATCCGTGCCCTATGGGGGGCGCACGCGGCTACTGACTCACCGACAGGCTCACTTGTATCTCTGGTTGTGCGCCGCCCTGCTGCACGGGCAGCGTCAATCGCTTCTCATACAGGTAGCACAGCCCTTCCTGACCCTCGCGGCAGTGGTAGACGAGTAGGTGGAGGTTCAGCGTCGCGCGTTCGGCGTTGAGTTGGATGGGCAGGCTCGCTTGTAGCGACTGCAGGGGCGCGACGAGTTCCGCCTTGCCTTGAATTGTTGCGCCTTGCGCCTCGATGCGCAGCTGGGATTGCGCGTTCGGGTTCAGTTTATGTCCTTGCGGTAGGGCGATGCGCAGGGCAAGGTTCGGCGTGGGGGTGTTCACGGCGACAGCATCCAAAGTTTGGCTATCGATAGGGCGGTAGAGCGCGGGCGGTCGCGCCGTCTCCCAGCCGCGCAGTTGCAGCGTCTCCACGCGCTTAGTTTTCAGGTCGGCGACTCGGATGAGATGGTTATTGGTGTCGGCGATGTAGAGTTTGCCGTTGGCGTAGCTTATGCCGCCTGGCTCGTCGAAGGTGGGGTTCTCGCCGTCGCGTGCGCCTGCCGCGCCTGTGCCCAAGAAGGTCTCGATTTTGCGCGTGCGCGGGTCGAGGCGTTTGATTTTGTTGTTATAGGTATCGGCGACATAGAGAACGCCGTCCACATAGACCACACCGAGCGGATGCTGCAGGCGCGCTTCGCGTCCGAACCCGTCGCGGTCGCCGAAATCGAACAGGTCGCCCCCGACTAAGGTTTCCAACGCGCCGTTGGGGTCAGTGTCGGCGGCGCGGATGCAGCTCACCTCGCTGTCGGCGAAGTAGAGTTTCTTGCCGTCGGTTGCGATACCAGACGGTTGTGCGAGCGCGCAGCGGTCGAGCGCGCCGTCGATGCACGCTTCACGCCCTGTGCCTGCGTGCGGCTCGGCTTGTAGCGTCTTGAGGTTCAGACGCCACAGTTGGTGCGAGCCTGCCATAGCGATATACAGTGTGTCGCCGATAAGCACGACATCCCAAGGCGAGTTGAGCGCGGTCTCGCGTCCCTTGCCCGCGCGGGGCGGGTAGGCGCGGCTCTGCTCGCCTGTGCCTGCCAGCGTCTCCACCACACGCTTGCGCAGGTCCGCCTTGCGTATCGCGTGGTTGTCGGTATCGGCGATGTAGAGCGCGTCGGCGTCGGGGTCATACGCCATGCCTTGCGGGTTATTGAAACGCGCCTGCTCGAACGCGCCGTCTTCCAGCCCCGCAGCGCCCGAGCCAATCACCATCTGTATCGCGCCGTCTTTGAGCGAGGCGACCAGCACTCGATGGTGGTTCGAGTCGGCGATAAAGAGCCGTTGAGTGCGCTCATCCGCCAACACCTTGCCTGGAAAGCGTAGCACGGTGCGCGCCTCTCGCTCGCGCTCCAGTTTGAAATTGAGCGCGCCGCGCTTCAACACGCCCTTCGCCTCCGCCGTCTGAATGGTCTGTGCAATCGCGCGGTCGAAAATCTCGTAGATACCTTCGCCTGAATGGTAGCCCACTATCTTGCCGTTGGGGTCTATCAAGACCAGTGTGGGCCACGCGCGAACGGCATACTGTTGCCACACCACCATCTGGTTGTCGTTCACCACAGGATGCTCGATCTCGTAGCGCAGAATGGCTTGGCGAATATTCTCGGTCTCCTGCTCGGTGAGGAATTTGGCAGAGTGGACGCCGATGACGACGAGCGCGTCGGCGTATTTGCGCTCCAGCCGTTTCAGGTCGGGCAGGATATGCATACAGTTAATGCAGCAATAGGTCCAGAAGTCCAGCAGCACCACTTTGCCGCGCAGCTCGCGCAGGCTGAGGGGGCGTTCGGTATTGAGCCACTGCAGACCGTCGGGGAAGTCGGGGGCGTTGAGCGTGCCTTCCATCGTTTGACCCTCCTGTGGGATGCGTGGGTTGTTGCGCCAGAAAATCTGCCAGATTGCCAGCAACGCGAGGCTCAACAACGCTAACAGCACAACGCTGGTTTTCATAGTAGGGTGATTGTACCCAAAAAGCGAACGCCCCCTGATTACAGGGGGCGAGAAGTTGCTGGGCAGGCGTACGCCTGCCCACTGGGTATTGTGGCGCGTGTTAGAACTTGACGCTGAGCGTGGTGGCTGCCACTGCGCCGCTATTCTTGCGCGCATTCGGACCGCCGCTGAACTGTGCGACGCCTTTACCGTCGGTATCGAGAATCTGGTACAACACATTCAGCGCCGCGTTCTCGCCGAGGTTGTAGCCGACGCCGAGCGTGAAGTAGTTCCACACGGGCTTCGCGCCCGCGCCGAGCTTCCAATAGATGCCCTCGTAGTTGAGCGACACATTCCAGCGGTCGGACAGGCGATAATCCACGCCCGCGAGCAGCTGAATTAATTCATCGTTCTTGGTGTAGCCGCCTGCCACGCGCCCTGTACCCTCCAGGAACGCGCCCTGCAGGTTGACCTTCAGGTCTTGCGAGGCGTTGTAGTTCACGCCTGCATAGAAGCCACGCAGGTCGGACGGGTTATACAGGTAGCCCACGCGACCCCACGCGCCGGGCGCCGCGAAGTACGGGCGCACCTCCAGGTAGCCTGCGGTCACGCCGATATTGGGACCGAAGTTGTAGCCGAGGCTGGCGTTCAGCGCCCAGTTATCCTTGCTCAGCACGCGGTTCGTGTCGCGCAGGAAGTCGCTCTGGGCGTACTCCACGCCGATGTTGAAGCCGGCGAACTTCGCCTTCACATCCGCGCCAAACACATCCACGCGGTCGATATTTCCAGCGACAGTCGTCGTCCTAAAGTTAAAGACCCGCGCTGTACCAATACCCGACGCGAAGTAGGTCGCGCCGATGGTAAGGTTCGTATCCTCGCCGCGAATGGCGTCGAACTCCAAGCGTGCGCCCGCCATCTGGTCCATAGCGCCGCTGGTGGTCGAGTTGTGGTTTGCGAAGTTGACCACATTGAACACGCCGTTGTTCGATTGCTGGTTCACTTGCGCCGCCCAGAGGTTGAGGCGGAAGGTGTCGAAGTTGAACGCAAGCGCGCCGCCATCGACTCGGAACGCGCCGTCGTCATAGCGCGGGAAGTTCAGGTAGTAGTTGGGCTTGATACGCTGCAGGGTGAACGGCGTCAGCTTCGCAGGGTAGCGACCGACAGTCACATCGACTTTCGCGCCGAAGACATCGATGGGCGCCTTCACATAGGCTTCCCAGATAACAATATCCGTGTTGCCCACGGCAGGGGAACCGCTGAAGGTGGTCAGTGGGTTTTTGCCAGCGCCGCCTGCGTAGGGTAGGAAGTTGCCAAGGATAAAGGTCGCCGAGCCAGAGACCTCCTCGTTAATTTGACCGCTGAAGGTCAAGCCCAGCTCGTGAACCACATCAATTTCTTGCAGCAGCTTGCCTGCGCCGAGCCGGTTGCGGTTGAAGGTGTAGACATCCTTGCCGTCGATGCTGTGTGCGCCGTAGACGCCGAAGGTCAGGTCGCCGCTCATTTTGAACTTCTCTTCCTTGCCTTCGAGCGCTTCCACACGGGCGCGCAGCGACGCCATGTCGCGCTTGAGCGCGTCAACATCCACACCCAGCCCTGCCAGCTCTTGCTGGAAGGTCTGCGCCAGGCGTTGCAGGGTCTGCATCGCCTCGTTCAGGCGCTTCAGCTCCTCGATATCGCGCTTGAGCTGGTCGATCTGCTGCTGCAGTCCAGTGGTGTCGGTCTGACCACCTTGTTGCGGGCGTTGACCTTCCACCGATTGCAGGCGTCGATCCAGCGCACGCAGTCGCTCGTCGATGTTGCGGTAGGCGCGCGCAATCGCCTGCGCGAACTCTGCACGGGTCATGGTGCGGTTCGGGCGGAAAGTGCCATCGGGATAGCCCTCGATGATGCCCAGCTGCACCAACTGCTCAATCGACTGATACGCCCAGTGCCCAGGCGGGACATCCCGCATTTGGGCGAATGTCAAGCCCACAGTGAGGCTCAACCCCGTTACAGCAATGAGTAAACGCTTCATAGAAGCATCCTCCTCCATGAGTTAGATTGGAAGGATGTTCTGAGGCTTAGGGGAAGAGCGCGTCAGCCGTTCCAAGGTTTCCTGAAGCGCATTCCCTTGCGCACTCCGAACTCCTTCGCCCCATATATTACCCTATGCCTGTAAAAAAAGTCAAGGGGTTGGGAGGGTGTTTCGCCCAGTTGCTGAGACAGCCTCTGAGCTGGTAGAGATTCCTCGCCTGCGGCTCGGAATGACAGGCTTTTGGGGGTTAGCAGCTGCTGTTATGCTGGGTGCAGCGAGGCGTCTCACCTCCAGTGCCCAATTTTTCGAACACCCTCCCGCGCCGACGCTAACGCCACATACAACACTGTGGCTGTTATATCGCACACCCACCCGATTACCCTCGCGCGGCTGTGATTATGACCGTAGCCCTTGCTCTTTGAGGAGGCTCTCTATCCACGCCTCGTCGTCCGCACGGAACGGCGGGGGCGGCGGAGGCTGCGTGTAGTCAATCACATCCCCATAACCCCCGTCCTCATAACAACGCTCCACCAACCCCTGCAAGTCCACACCCACCTGACCCTCCACCAACGGCACTGGAAACACAGGCAGACGCTCACGCACCGTGCGCGGATACAACCAATAATGCTCAGGGTCGTCCGCGCAACTGATACTCACCATATAATGCCAGCCAACCCCCACCTGCTCGCGCACACGGCTCCACGGCGCCGCCAGCGTGTATTCCCCCTCGCGCAACAGGTCAATCTCCACCAGATGCACTGCGCTTTTGAGGATTTCGGCTTGCTTGCGCAGATAGAGCGCGCGTCCCTGCGTGTTGGGTTCCTTGTTGGTGGGGCTAAGCACCTCGATTACGGTGACGAGGCGCATCTGTTGCGTGGTGTCGTAGATGTGGACGGCGCCTTCGGTGTGTGGGCGGGCGTCGGCTTGGAGCAGGAGTGGGGGGTCGTAGGTGTTGGGGCGTGTGGCGACGCTGACGCTGGGAGAGTGGGGTGCTTGTAGCAGGGCGACATCGAGCACGATGGCGCGTTGGCTCTCCTCGATGTAGACGCGCTCCTCGATGTTGACAAAGTAGCGCGGACGCAACTGACGCTGTAGGTCGTTGCGCAGATAGGTAATCAGGGTGTGATGCACGCCACTCCAAAAGCGTCGCTGCTCCAGATATGGGTTCATGCCTGGAAACGGGTTGGTCATTGCGTTCGCGCCTCTAGGCAAATTATACCGTTTCTTGGGGACTGTTTGTGAAAACCAGTGTTAGGACCGAGGAAGCGCCGCGCCTCATTTACAACGGCATGACCTACTACTTCGGCTGCCTAAACTGTCTTGCCGAGTTCGCGCTGAACCCTGAGCCGTACATGAAGCCGTCGAAACCGCCTCAGACCGCGGCGAAGTGTGGCTGCGCAGCGGAGGACGATGGGAAGGCGACCTGTTGCTGCCCGCCGAAGCGACATCTGGAAACTTCCGCAACCCCCTGCCGTGCCAGAGATGCCTACCGCCGACACGAAGGTCGTGTGTCCCGTGGCTGGCGAGGAGGTGGATATCGCCAACGCCGTGCTATCCTAACGACTGCTGCTGGTTCAGATGGGTGATCGATACGCCTCGTGGCTCTCGAACAACGCCAACTGGTGTGCATTCCCTGTCGTCTCCGGGCGGGGAGCTGGGGATAGCCGATCGAACCCCTGCAACGCACTGAGAAACCACTCCTGCGAGGGGGTCCAATCGCCGCTGGAGCAGCTGGCAGAGCGCAGCAGTTCACCCACAAAGTGTAAATAAAGCAATTGGCGATTACCATTCTGGACATACTGCCCCACGATTTGCTCTGCGCGCTGCAGACAATCCTCAGGTGTGTGCGATAGAGGGGTGTAAGGGCGCGCCTGTTTGTGGCATATCAGCACCAAATCCATGTCCAACGCCTGTTTCTGCCGAATGTGCGGGTTGACGCGATACTCGCTTTGCACAGGGAAAAAGTCAACTATCCGAAAGCCGCTCTGCTGGATTGCGCCGAAGACCGTCCACCAAGCGCGAGGGTTCGTATGGTGGAAAGTGAAAATGAGCTGCCCTTCCGCTTTCAGCACGCGGTGGCATTCGCGAAAGACCGCCGTGAGCAGGCGAAGATAGTCGGCTTCCTCCTTGCCCTGCCCCTTGTTGACCACCGCTTCGCCCTCTGTAGGAACCAACTCACTCTGGAAGCAGGGGTGATGTATTAGTCGTGTAAGCCATACATAGAAGAAGTTTGATAATTCCGAATAGTGAACATTGTCGTAGTAGGGGGGGTCGGTAATCACGAGGTCTACCGACTCATCTGGCAGTGCGTCGAGGCGTGCTGAATCGTCGCACAGCAGCAGCGCGCCCCGCTCTGTTCGTCGCAGCGATTCGTAGTCGTTCACCAATACTGCCCCGACACGCTCCTGCTGGGTGTAGTGCGTGACGACCTGCCCAGCACGATTTTTGTATCTCTCGAACGGCTGCAGACAGTAAAGTTTCGCACGGCGATACCGCTGGTAGCAGTTCACAAATGTGCCTGTTCCCTCCTCGCCTACCCCCCACACATGGCTCTCTACAGGCGTCGTAGTGAGCGGCATAGCGTGGTAGTTGAACAAATGATGGAGCTTACGGTGCGGATAATTGTACGGAGTCATCATATTGTTATACTCAAGCATATTGGAGAACACCGTGAAGAAGCAATAGCGGTACTCTGGCTCCTCGATCTGATTGATGGCTCGGATGAGGAGGTTGAACGCCAGCAGTTGTCGCTTGTTGAATAGATCCCGATATTGTCGGTAGCCGTGTTGTATCCAGCGTCGCGAGGATGTGCCGGCTGGTATCGGCGTGTCGGGCAAAATCAGCATCGATTCTTGCTCTGCAAAAAGCGTCTCCACTTGTCGCCAGCGCATCTCATCATCGCTATCGGGCGATTTGTAAAGGCGCGCCTGACAAGTGGGGCACCAATATTCCAGCGCGAGCAGCATATCGCTCAGCACGGCGCCACTGCGAAGCGTCTCCAGTAAGTTCATCGGCTTGTCGGCGCAGTGACAGCGGTAGTAGCCTCGGTCGTAGTTGCCGTCGCGTGGTTCGAAGCGATTCTTGCAGTGCGGGCACTGCGCAGGAGCGGAACCACCCCACTCAAACAGTTGAAGACATGCAGGGCAAAACACCGTCGCGGGATTAGCAGGCGAGAGGGGACGATTTCGGCTCGCGCCCTCGTTGAGTAAGCATCGCTTGTGGAGCAGAATAGGCTGCCCACAGTTCAAACACGGTACAGAGCGTATCCAGAATGCATAGAGCGTTTCGGCTTCGCCTTGGCAGTGAACGCAGCGCGTTCGATAGAACTCCCTAATTTGTGCCCCTGCGGTGTCGCTTATCTGCTGGAAGTAGGCGTCCAATCGCTCGATATCTATCGTTTTGAGATTCTCGCGCACAATCCAATAAGCAACGGGATTGATATCGCAGCCCACCGTGCGCGCCCCCATCCGATTCGCCTCGACCAGAGTGGTTCCACCGCCCATGAAGGGGTCAAGGATGATGTGGTCGTTCAAATTGTAATCACAAAAGTAGGGTGCATTCGGCTTGAGATTGCCCTGAGCGTCGGTTTGCAGAAGGGTCTCACGCAGTTCGGGGTGTGTCGCCAACAGAATAATCGAGCGGAACAGTGTTCCGGGGCGTCGCGCCCACCACTTATGAAGTGAGTAGATAGGTCGGTAGTGCTGACGCTTACCTGTCTCGTCTTGCGCCAGCTTGCTAATAAGTTGCTCTACTTGGAGGCTGGGCGAGTAGCGTCGCGCGGAGCTATTCGTCGGGTTCATAGAATGGGCATCCTGCAGGTGGCTCCTGTATTTGGTCATAGCCTCGCTCCGTGTAGAAATTCGTAAAGTTCGCCTGGTAAGTTGGATTGCTAAAAGGAAACTCACTATCGAACTCACGCTGTAGATTGGTAAGGGTCTTCAATCCTAGTGTTCCTGCATATTTGGTGCTGAACGCCGCCTGGTACCACTGTTTCAATTCACTTTCTCGAATGACGCCCCTGATACGGTTTCCGAGCTGGGAGGCGACCAGTTGTATAGTTTCAGCCTCGGCGTCTCGACAGACAATAACTATCTCTTCAGCAGTGGTGGACTCCGCAACATCCTCAGCAACTTCCCTCGATAGCGTCACATGCTTGACCTGAACAATTGGTCCGAAGTTTGCCCAC
>CALGZO010000164.1 GCA_937934465.1 uncultured Fimbriimonadales bacterium
ATATGCGAATGTTGACGCTGCGTTGGGCGCTGTTGAGTTTGACGGTATGGGCTGTGCAAGGCGTGTGGGCGCAGCCGTGGTTCGAAATGCGGTTTCACGACTCGGTTTCTGGGCGCGCGCTGAACGCGGAGGTCGCGCTGACCCATCAGATTACAGGGCAGACCTATGCGTTTCGCGCGTTGCCCGATGGACGCCTCACGGCGCAACTGCCTGAGGGCGACTATGTGTTCTACGCTGCGGCGGAGGGCTACCAACCCGTCGCGCTGACGCTCCGAATCGACGCCGATACGCCCCCACATCGGTTCTACTTAGACCCGCTCGCGCCGCCGCAGGAGACCGACTGGCGGTTCCTGTGGGCGCAGCGCAAGCCGAACCAGATGATTGTGGTCGGCTTCGTGATGGACGAGCAGACAGGGCAGCCGTTAGAGAAGGCGCGCGTGCGCCCTGTGAACCACGCTGGCGAAGCCTACACCGACTCGCGCGGGCTGTTCTACCTGCAGTTCCCCATCCACGACCTGCAGGGCAAACCGCAACCCTATGCGACGCTTCAACTGGAGCTGCCCGGCTACCGCACGCTGTTGCTGGAGCAGGTGCAGCTGTGGAGCGAGGGCGACTGGATTTACCGGCTGACGATGCAGGCAGGCGCAGGCGTGGAGAGCCGTGATATGCGCTCGCCGCGCCACCGCGAGGACGCGCCTACCCAGCCCTGCGAGGATTGCCAGAAACCCTCCGAAACCGCTGAAACCCCATCGGGGAGCGAAGGCGATTTCTTCCCCGCCGCGCCCGCGCCGATTGTGCTGCCCAAATATATCAAAGTCGGACGCAACTGCACCACGCGCACCAACTGCCCCGGCGGCGTGGAGGTGTACACCATCGATACCTACTGCAAAGGCGTGATTACAAGCGAATGGTACGCCTGCTGGGGTAATGTGCGCTTCGGCAGCGAGAACCCGCCTGCAGGCATGGAGTCGCTCAAGGCGGGCGCAGTCGCCGTGCGCAGCTACGGCGTGTCGTTCGTCTACACCCCCATCAGTAGCAGCTACGACATCTGCGACTCCACCTCGTGCCAAGTCTTCACGGGCAACCAGACCAGCAACGGCAACGCGGCGGTGGACGCCACCACGCGCTATGTATTGCTCAACAGCGCAGGCAACATCGCGCGCTCGGAATACTCCGCCGAGAACAACAACTCCGGCTGCGGCGACGGCTACTCAGGCACGGGCAGCAGCTGGCCCTGCATCGCCGACCCCGTCTGCACAGGGTTCGCCAGTTTCGGGCACGGGCGCGGGCTGTGTCAGTGGGGTTCCGCACGCTGGGCGACGGGACGACGCCTCTCCAGCAGTCAGGCGTGCAGCAGCAGCGCGCCCTTGCACGGCTACGGAACCAAGAACTGGCAGCAAATCCTCAGCCACTACTACACCCCCGGCGGCTATCGGCTCGTGCAGGGCGGCGTCGCTGCCATTCAGAACCTCACGGTCAGCCCCAACCCCGCGCGCACAGGCGTGCAAGCCACACTGGGCTACACCATTCAGTCCACCCACGACTTCCAAGTGATGCTGGGCGCGTCGATACGGCTCGGCAGCAGCAGCTGGATTTCCGACCCCGCGCGCGACCTCAAAGTGAGCCTTGTGGAGGGCGCGAACAACCGCTCGCGCTTCTTCCTCATTCCCAGCGACGCCGCCGCTGGAACCTACGATGTGCTGACCGCGCTCTGGTTCGACCGAAACAACAGCAACACCATCAACACAGGCGACTTTCAGGTGGACGACCGCCTGTTCGCAGGAGCGATGCAGGTGCGCCGCGCGACCACGATAGCGGTTCCTGCTGTCAGCGGCAGACGCGGGCAGACCGTCGCGCTCCAAGCCACACTGCGCCAATCGCTGGACAACGCCCCACTTAGCGGGCGCACGCTCACCTTCAAGGTCAACGCCGCTACTGTCGGCACAGCAACCACCAACAGCGCAGGCACAGCGACTCTGAGCTACACCCTCCCGCTCAGCCTCCCGTTGGGCAACCAGACCCTGCGCGTGGAGTTCGACGGCGATAGTACCTACGCGGCGTCGTTCAGCACGAACACGCTCAGCGTGCAGCCCGTGCGTGTGCAGGGTCAGGTCGCGTTGCAGGGCGTGTCGAACCCGCAAGGGACGCCTGTGCGCTTCGTTGTGCAGGCGGGCAATCAGCAAGAGACGGTGAACGCCGCCCTCGGCGTCAACGGCAGCTTCGCCTTTGACACGCAACTCGTCGGGGCGGCGACCGTGCGCGTCTCCACCCCGAACGGCGTGTGGCTCTGCGCCCAAACCAGCGCCACGCTCGCCGACGCCACAACGCTCAACTTCTCGCTGAACGCGGGCGACCTGAACCAAGACGGCGTGATCGACGACGCCGACCTCTTGAGCGTGCTGTTCGCGTTCGGCGCGAGCAACTCGCCAGCCGATGTGAACCGCGACGGCGTCGTGGACGACGCCGACCTGCTCATCGTGCTGTTCAACTTCGGGCAGAGCTGCTAAGCCCCCCCTCAATTTGCCAGTAAAGTTTTTGACCGCCCCTGCCCAAAATACTTTCGGCTCGAAACCTTTGGAGGGGGCGAACGATGGAACAAAACTTTGACTGGCGTAAGTTAGTGGGGCTGGAATCAACGCAGGACGACGAGCCGTCGCAGGCATCGCCCGCGATGGATGTAACGCTCTCCATCGCGGGCGACTCGCAGCCGATTGAGGATACCAGCATCGAGGACTTGCTGCAGCAGTGCGTGGAGCGCGGCGGGTCGGATTTGCACCTCACGGTGGGGCTGCCGCCCACCATCCGCCTGAGCGGACACCTGACGCCGCTGCCCTATGAGCCACTCACCCCGCACGACACCCGCCGCCTCATCTACGAGGCGCTCAACGACCAGCAACTGGAGCAGTTCGAACGCCACCACGAACTGGACTTCGCCTACACCGTGAAAGATGTGGCGCGGTTCCGCTTCAATGTGTATATGCAAAAGGGCGCGGTGGCAGCGGCGATGCGCGTCATCCCCTCGCGAATCCCCTCCATCGACTCGCTGCGCCTACCCAGCGTCATCTACGAGGTGGTCAAAAAACACAGCGGACTGGTGCTGGTCACAGGTCCCACAGGCTCAGGTAAGTCTACCTCGCTGGCGTGTATGATCGACCTCATCAACCAGACGCGCCCGTGCCACATCATGACGATTGAAGACCCGATAGAGTATGTGCATCAGCACAAGCGGGCGATGGTGAACCAGCGCGAGGTGCATGCCGACACCGAGAGCTTTCATAACGCGCTCCGCGCCGTGCTGCGCGAAGACCCCGATGTAATCCTGATTGGCGAGATGCGCGACCTGGAGACCATCCAAGCGGCGCTCACCCTCGCCGAGACGGGGCACTTGGTGTTCGCCACGCTCCACACGCGCAACGCGCCGCAGACCATCGACCGAATCATCGATGTGTTCCCGCCCCACCAGCAGGAGCAGATTCGCGTGTTGCTTGCCAACACGATTGAAGCCGTGTTCGCGCAGCAGCTCATCCCGATGGTCGGGGGCGGGCGCGTGGCGGCGATTGAAGTGATGCTCGCCAACGCCGCCATCCGCAACCTTATCCGCGAGGGCAAAACCCACCAGATTTACTCGATTATGGAGACCCAGTCAGGGCAAGGCATGATTACGATGGATCGCGCGTTAGCCGACCTGCACCGCAACGGCTACATCACCTACGAAGAAGCCGTGAACCGCGCGATGGACCGCGAGAACTTCCAACAGCTGCTCAAAGCGGCATAAGGAGGCAATACGATGCCGTTGTTCGGATATGAAGCCGTCGACAATAAGGGACGCACGCTCAAAGGCTCGATGGAAGCCGATACCGAGCAGCTCGTGCTGGCGAAACTGCACGAGCAGGGGCTGCATGTCGTGCGCGTGGAACAACAGCGCGAGAAGACCAAACTCTTTAGCGGGCTGGGTAAGTCCAAAAAGCCCAAACTGCAGGCGTTGGTACTCTTCACCCGCCAGTTCGCCACGATGATCGACGCGGGCATCCCCATCCTGCGCTGTCTGGACATCCTCCACACGCAGACCAAAGACGCCGCGCTCAAGAACGCCATCGACGCCACACGCAAAGATGTCAAGTCGGGCTTGGCGCTCAACGAAGCGATGGAGAAACACCCACTCGTGTTCTCCGACCTGTTCGTGAACATGATCCGCGCGGCGGAAGTCGCTGGTATCCTCGACCAAATTTTAGACCGACTCGCGACCTTCTTGGAGAAAGACCTGGAAGTGCGCCAGAAGATTAAGTCGGCGATGATGTACCCCGTGATGGTGTTGGTGTTCTCGTTTCTGGTGCTGGTGGCGATTTTCATGTTCGTGCTGCCGAAGTTCAAGGAGATATTCGCCAGCATGAATGTGGAGATGCCCACGATGACGAAGGTGCTGTTCAGCGCGAGCGATTTCGCGATCGCCTATTGGTGGGCGATTGCGGGCGCGCTGGCGGGCGTGGCGTTCGCCGTCAAAGCCTACATCCGCAAACCCAAGGGTCGCTACCAATATGACTGGCTCAAGCTGCGGTTCCCCATCTTCGGCGAGTTGGCGTTGAAGTTGGCAGTGGCGCGGTTTGCACGCACGCTGGGCGTGCTAATCTCCAGCGGCGTGCCGCTGATGCGCACGCTCGAAATCGTGGGGCAGACTTCGGGCAACCAAGTATTGGCGCAGGCAATAGAGGGCACGCGCCAGAGCATTCGCGAGGGGCAGCCCCTGAGCGCGCCCTTCGCCGCCACAGGGCTGTTCCCCTCGATGGTCATCCACATGATGGACATCGGCGAGGAATCGGGACGCCTCTCGGAGATGATGGTCAAGATTGCCGACTTCTACGAGCAGGAAGTGGACGCGACCATCAAGGGACTGACCTCGATGATTGAGCCGCTGCTGATTGTGTTTCTTGGCGGGGTGGTAGGCTTCATCGCCATCTCGATTATGATGCCGATGTTCAAACTGATTAATGCAATTCAATAACCGTGGCTTGGACATTCTTGTCCAAGCAAAAATGCGCACGGACAAGAATGTCCGTGCTACGCTTGGAGATTAGTCCAAGCACAACACGACGCCAAGAATGGCGTCGCACCTAACAGTGCGCACGGATGCGTCCAAGCGCAACACGACGCCAAGAATGGCGTCGCACCTAACAGTGCGCACGGATGCGTCCAAGCACAACGCGACGCCAAGAATGGCGTCGCACCTAACAGTGCGCACGGACAGGAGTGTCCGTGCTACGAGAAGCTCAGGAGGAGCGCACCATGCTCAAACGCGATACGGAGGAACTGGTCTTGGAATACTGCGAGACGCGCGATTTGGAACTGCGCGACGCAATCACCATTCAGCTGTCGG
>CALGZO010000165.1 GCA_937934465.1 uncultured Fimbriimonadales bacterium
GGGGTTGTAGTCCAGCGCGTGGGTCTCGCAGCCGAGCCTGAGCGCTTCTAAGGGGATGCTGCCGCCGCCAGCGAAGGGGTCCAGCACGCGCGGGGGCGCGTCGGGGAACGCCTCGCGCAGAAGCCTGTGCGCTTCGCCTAACAACGCCTGCGCAACGCGAGGGTCGCTTATCGCCTCCCAACGCGCCAAGTTCTGTAGCAGGTATTCGTGCTTCTTGAGCTGTTGCGGGTTATAGGGCAGTAGCGCGGCGAGCGTGGTGGTGCGCGACGCGGCGAGCGGCTTGCGCGACCAGTAGATGTGGAGCGTGCTGATGTGCCCGTGCCGAATGTTCTTCTCACGCGCCGACTCTTTGGAAACCTCGCTCAGCGGGAACTCGACCTCGATAAGACGCTTGCTGTTCACTGTCCAACCTCCAACGATATATTATGCCTCTCGCCGATATTTCCTGTAGGGCGGCGGGGATTGTCGTGTGCGATGGCGCAGGTTTGTGTTCTGACTCACCTCTGCTACGGTGTCGTGGGAGCCGTGTCTTTACAACAAACGGTTCCCCCTGCTTGCAGGGGGAACCTAAAGGAGGGGGTTCAAAGCCCACGCGCGTCGCCCGTGATGCGCGAGCAGGGCTGGGCGTGAGGGCTAACACCCACTGCCGAAGTTGAACAGCACCTCCAGCAGGTCGGCGTCGTCCACCACGCTGTCGCCGTTCACATCCTCAGGCAAGCAGCCTGTCGCGCCGAAGTTGAACAGCACGGCGAGCAGGTCGGCGTCGTCTATGCAGCCGTCCGCGTTGATGTCGCCCGCAGGCGCAGGCGCGAAGGCATAGAGGGTTTGCGGATCGGCGTTATCGCGTGAGGCGGCGATGTAGACCGTGCCGTCGGGAGCCACTGAAGGCGAGTTGTTGCCGAAGTAGTTGTAGGGCAGTTGGAACCTCCAGAGTAAGGTCGCGTCGTTGCCGTTGTCGCGCACCGCGTACAGGTAGGTCTGGTCAAAACCCACTTGGTCGCAGGCGTAAATCACGCGCCCGCAGGTGACGACGGGCCAGCCGCTGAACTCGCCGCTCCCCTCTGGCTTGAACTGCCAGCGGATGCTGCCGTCAGGTCGAATCGCGGTGATCCCGCCGCCTTGCTGACCCAGCTGGTTGAAGTCCACATTCACGCGCTTGCCCGCCAGTGCGCCTGTCTTGCCCACCAGCTGAAGCCCATTCACTACCGCGTACTCATTGAACAGGTCTATCTCTACCGTGATGCTAATCTCGCCGCTTGTGGGCGAAATATCGCGATAGACGACATAGTTCACATCTTCTTGATAGCCTGTGAATGGGATGCTTTGGGCAACAGTCTTCGTCACGCCGTTCACAGTAAACACGGCGTTCTGGTCGTTTGCAGTCGGGGTGAAGGAGTAGAGGTACAGATCGTAGGTTCCTGCAGGCACTGACGTGAGGCGGATTGTCGCGGGGCCGTTGTAGTTGTCCGCGCTGATGTAGTGGTAGTCGCGCATCAGGTCATCGCCGTCGGAGGGCGGATGGGTTGAGGTCTCTGCGAAGTTGATGTTCTGGATCTGGATGCCCGTTGAGTAGCGGTCGTGGGCGCGCAGGTTCTGCATCGTCCAGGGGCGTTGCACGGCATCTGAGGCAGGGAGTGAGTTCCAGAGGTCGCCCGCCTGACCTATAGCGGCGGGTCCATTCATAGTCGGAGGGGGGATGAACACGCGCCCACCGCTGTAGATAGTGCCGTGACCGCCCACCACAGGGTTCTGGTACTGGTTCATCCCATTGAACGCATCCGAGAATATCCGCCACAGGATTTGCCCATCCGAGGCGCGCAGCGCGGTCATCACAGGGTTGCCTTCATCTGCAAACGAGTTCGCATAGAGCGTGCCGAAGTCCAAGCTGGCGACAAGGTTGCCCCACAAGCGGTAGTTCAGCCCCAACGCGACATTTGCGCTCCAGACCAAGTTCGCCGTCGTGCCCGCGTCCTCGATCACGATGATAGAGCCGTCCACCGCGTTATTGCTGAACGCGATGCGCGTGCGCCCCGATACAGGGTCGGTCCACACGGGTCCGAGTGTTTGAAATGGGGGCGGTCCGCCGAAGGGCGAGGTGTAGACCCAGAGCAAGTTGCCGTTGGCGGCGTTGAGTGCGACGATGCGCGATGGGTTGGCGTTGTCGCGTACATAGAGGCGCGTTCGGTCGGGGCTGAGTAGCACATTGCCACGCCCGAAGTCCGCGCCCGCAAGATTGAGATCGCTGGCGGTCTTAACCCAGATGGCTGCGCCTGTATCGATGTCCAACGCAGCGATGAAGGATTGACCTGTCGGCTGCGCCGAGCCTCGCGCGGCGGTATAAACCCGCCCTGCCGCTTCGTCCACCGTTACGCCAGCGTATGAGAAGTTGCCGAAGCCCAGTTGCGCAGGGTCGGTCGCCCAGATGGTATCGCCGTTGGCGGCGTTCACTTTGAACACCTGACCTTGCGCCACACCAAAGGTCTTGAAGTAGAGGAATTGTCCGCCGTGGCTGAAGGTGAGGCTGCCGTGGGCGATGCCGAGCGGAATCTGTTTCTGCCAGCGGATATTCGGGGTCGCAGGGCGTGTCGCGGGCGACAGTCCGCGCATGCCCTCGCCATGCGGAGTTGTGTGGAGCGTCTGGCTCCACGATACACACATCAACGCTGATAGCCCAAGTACTCCGAGTGTGTGTCTCATTGCCTTTCACCTGATTATGTGCGCACTTGCGCAGGTTGTGGCTTGGACTTTAGTCCAAGCATCCTGCGCACGGACAGGAATGTCCGTGCTACTCGCCCGACGGTGGGAACACTTGATCACATTCGGGCAGGTACATCATCACGCCCTGCTCCATCTGCTTCTGATGGGTCAGACAAGC
>CALGZO010000166.1 GCA_937934465.1 uncultured Fimbriimonadales bacterium
CGCGGCATATTGAATCTTCCCACGCTACACAGGCGACGAACCTCGTGGGGGCTGTTCCACTTTGGCAGGGAGTGTTAGCCCTCACCCCCAGCAATCTTTTATCCCCCTCCTTCAGGTTCCCCCTGCAAGCAGAGAGAACCGTGCCGCCAATCGGTTCCCCCTACGCAGTAGGGGGAACCGACGGAGGGGGTCAAAAACAGCACCGCGCCCCAGGGTGGCACGACACACGGACAGGAATGTCCGTGCTACAAGTAGGCATAGCGCACGGAGGGGAATGTCCGTGCTACAAGTAGGCATAGCGCACGGAGGGGAATGTCCGTGCTACGGGGTGGTATAGACCAGAAGCGGAACCTGACCAGAGCGGAAGCGACGCTCCCACCTCCAACGCGCGGAGACAGAGAATTCAGGAGATTCCCCCACATATTGTGTCCGCTTTTAGCTGGTTTTTGAGTCTTATATAGTGTAGGATGCCACTATGCCATAGTGGTCACCTACAACACAAACTACAGTACTAACATGGGACAAAGGCACAGAATATCTGTGTCACTAACCAAACGGGCTTTTGGAGGTAAAGAGATGCGAGCTAAAACATTCGGTTCACACTGGTGCAAATACCTCGTCGTGCCTGCCGTCATGGCGTCGGCTCAGTTCGTTAGCGCTCCATCAGAAGCGCAAGTCGCGGTACAGGATGTGGGTAAAGTTAGACACCCATATCACTTAGCCTATCAGCCTGGTCGCAAGCGAATCGTGGGCGATAGCTTTGGTCCTCACAGGGTGACCGCGATCAACGATAATGACACTGACCTGTGGCAGTTGGATTTGAACGTCCCAAATCCCGACCTCAGTACTACCCCCAGTAGCAACCTGTATAGCTTCTCGACGCTGGATCGGACGCGTGCTGGATGGACGAAAAATTATCCAGTCGCTGTGCAGAGGAATCTACCTAACGGGTTCATGCAAGATGAGATTTTTGCCCTGCGTAGGGAGAGACCGAACAACTCATCACCGTGGGATTGGCATATCCGCCGATATAGCCCAGATGGAAGCACGGCAACAATCTTTGTCGATGTGCCAGAATCCTACAACGGCGTCAATCTTGTCCCTATTGGACCCTGCGTAGACCATGTGGGTACTTGGAATCACGACTTGCTCTTCACAGCGCACAGAGCGGGCAACGCGGCAGAGACCTATGTGTTTCGTATCGACTCAACAGGTAACTTAAGCCATGTGGTAACCACTTCAGTAACTCCAGCCTACCACACTTCGGCTGCTCGAGCGATGACGGTAATCCCAAACGATCCAGCCAAATTTGGTCAGTATGCGGGCAACCTCATCTTGATGCACGAGGAGCCTTATACAACTGATATTGACACCCCAGATCCGGGCTCCCGCTTCTTTACAATTAACCCGGTTGGATATACTGTCACCACCCACGGACCGCTACCTCTGCGCGCGGCTGGGGTGCAGGTCGTCAACGGCACAATTCTCTACATTAGCGACTGGAATGCGCATACCGTGCGTCGCTTGGTGATACCTGAACTGGAAAATTACATCGGCGAACTGGTTGTGCTCTCTACATTCAGCAGTTTTGCGGGCAATCCAGGACACGATGCGGGCATTTACCGTCTGTACCTAGACAGCGATGGAAACTGGCAAACGCAGCCGCTGGTGAATTTCCCGTCATTAGGAATCTACGGTAAAGACCTCTCGGTTGTTATCGTTCCTGAACCCGCATCGGTTCTGGCACTCGGCTGCTGCCTTGCTGGTCTGATGGGACTGCGTCAGCGCCGCTCTAAGCGATAGGTTCATCTCGAAACGCTGGACTTAGTCATTGCACAGACCGTCGTGGGAAGCACCACGGCGGTCTGCATTTCAAACTGGTATACTTTCACCTACAGGAGGCTATCGGTATGGAGCGTTCAAACGCCGTGACTTTTCTGGGCAAACCGCTGACGCTGGTCGGAAATGAACTCAAGCCGGGCGACCCCGCGCCCGACGCAACCGTCATCAAACAAGACCTGAACCCTGTCAACATCCACGACTACAAGGGGCATGTGCTGCTGATTAGCGTGGTACCCTCGCTGGATACCAGCGTGTGCAGCGCACAGACCAAACGCTTCAACGAGGAAGCGAGCCAGCTGCCCGACTCGGTGAAGGTGATTACCGTGAGCATGGATTTGCCCTTCGCGCAGAAGCGGTTCTGCGGCGCAGAGGGTATCGATAAAATCGAGGTGCTGTCCGACCACCGCGAGGGCGCGTTCGGGCAAGCGTATGGCGCGCTGGTCAAAGAGTTGCGTATCTTGTGTCGGGCGGTGTTCGTGGTGGACGCGCAGGGCGTCGTCCGCTATGCCGAGTATGTGCCTGAAATCGCGAGCCATCCGAACTACGAGGCGGCGCTGCAGGTCGCACGCGAACTCGCAAGCTGAAGGAACTCACGATGCGCTGGCTACCCTTACCCCGAAAGTTGGAAGTGTCGTCCGAGCGGCTGCCGTTCGCAGGCTGCCACGCGATTAAGACGCCGCCGCAGGCAGACTGGGAGCGCGCGGTTCAACCCCTGCGCGCGCTGGGCGACTCCTACGGCGGCTGGACAGCGTTTGTTGAACACGATTCGTCGCTGGCGAGCGAGGCGTACCGCCTGCGCGTGGAGAACGGGCGCATCTACATCCACGCAGGCTCGCCCCGCGCCGCCTTCTACGCCTGCCACACCCTGCTCCAAGCGTGGGACACGAAGTCTATTCCCCAGATGACGGTGGACGACTCGCCGACGCTACCGTGGCGCGGCGTCGTGGAGGGCTTCTACGGCAAGCCTTGGAGCCATAACGCCCGCCTGAAGATGCTCGATTTTATGGGCGCGCACAAAATGAACATCTATCTCTACGCGCCCAAAGACGACCCCTACCATCGCGAACGCTGGCGCGAGCCGTACCCCGACGCCGACGCCCAACGCCTCAACGAACTCATCCAGCGCGCCCACGCCAACTTCATCGAGTTCGTGTTCTGCATCAGCCCCGGCTTATCGATGGTCTACTCGGACCCCGCCGAGTTCGAGCGGCTCGTGGCGAAAATCGAGGCGGTGCGACAGATGGGCGTGCGCAGCTTCGGACTGCTGGTGGACGATATCCCCGAAGAACTGCAGCACGACGCCGATAAGAAGGCATATACCTCGCTCGCGCACGCGCACGCCGACCTCGCCAACCGCCTGCGCCACTGGCTCAAGGAGCGCGACCCGAACGCATGGCTCATCGTGTGCCCCACATTCTATCACAATCGCGGCGAGCCGCCCTATGTGCGCGAACTCGGCGAGCGCACCGAACGCGGAATCTCGATTATGTGGACAGGTCCGAAAGTCGTCTCGCGCGAGATTACCCACGAAGACGCCGAGCTGTTCAAGATTGCTATCCAGCGCAAGCCGTTCGTGTGGGACAATTACCCCGTGAACGACTACGAGCCGAGCCGACTGCTGATGGGCGCAATCACAGGGCGCGACGCCGAGACGCTGAAACATCTGGAAGCGTTGGTGTCCAACCCGATGAATCAGGCGGAGGCGTCCAAAGTGGCGCTGGGCACATACGCCGACTTCCTGTGGAACGCCGAAGCGTATGAACCTGGGCGCAGCTGGGAGAACGCGGTCGCGCATCTGGTGGGCGAGGAGGCGTTGCCCGTGATGATGGAGTTCTGCAAGCAGAACCTCTGGACGCGCCACTGGACAGAGTCGCCCCCCGAAGTGGAGCGCGCCATCGAAGACTGGCAGACCACAGGCGACCCTGAACCCCTACGCGAGACGCTCACCGCGCTGGCGACGCTCCCACGACGCCTCAAGCAAGCCGTCCACTACCCCGAACTCATCGAAGAGATCGAACCTTGGCTGCTGCGCTTGGAGCAGATTAGCCAGCTGGGGCTGGAGCTGCTGGACGCGATTGAGGAGGAATCGCTCCGCCCGCGCCGCATCCTCAGTCAGCTGGAAGCGATACGCGAGACCAACGAAGCCATCGTGTGCGACGGCTGGATCGAACGCTGGATCCGCGAGACGGTGGAAGAGTTAGCCGAGTCATGAACACCTTCGGGCATCTGTTCCGAGTCACGACCTTTGGCGAGTCGCACGGTGGGGCGGTGGGCGTGGTGGTAGACGGCTGCCCGCCGCGCATCCCCATCACACCCGAAGAGATCCAGTTCGAACTCGACCGACGCCGACCGGGTCAGAGCAAGCTCACCACGCAACGCAAAGAGAGCGACACGGTTCACATTCTATCGGGCGTGTTTGAAGGGCGCACGCTGGGCACGCCAATCTTAATGCTGGTCTACAACGAGGACGCGCGCCCCCAAGCATACGAGAGTTTCAAGCATCTCTATCGCCCCTCGCACGCGGACTACACTTACCAAGCGAAGTACGGCATCCGCAACTGGCAGGGCGGCGGGCGCAGCAGCGCGCGAGAGACCGTCGGGCGCGTGGCGGCAGGCGCGCTCGCCAAAAAGGTACTCCGCACCCTCTGGAATGTGGAGGTTCTGGCGTGGGTGGAGCAGATCCACACCCTCGAAGCGCAGGTAGACCCCGAAACCGTGACGCTGGAACAGGTGGAGAGCAACCCTGTACGCTGTCCCGACGCCGACGCCGCCCAGAAGATGATGCGCCGCATCGAGCAGGTGCGCAAGCAGGGCGACTCGGTGGGGGGTGTGATACGGTGCATCGCGCGGAATGTGCCTCCTGGCTGGGGTAGCCCCGTGTTCGATAAATTGGAAGCGGATTTGGCGAAAGCGGTGATGAGCCTGCCCGCGAGCAAAGGCTTCGAAATCGGCTCAGGCTTTCGCGGAACGCGCCTGCGCGGCAGCGAACACAACGACGAGTTCTACACCGACGAGTTCGGACGGGTGCGCACGCGCACGAACCACTCAGGCGGCGTGCAGGGCGGCATCAGCAACGGCGAGCTGATTGACCTGCGCGTCGCGTTCAAGCCGACCGCCACCATCTTCAAACCCCAGCAGACGGTCAGCGAGACGGGCGAGGCGGCGATACTGCAGGCGCGCGGACGGCACGACCCGTGCGTGCTGCCCCGCGCCGTGCCGATGGTGGAAGCGATGGTCGCCCTCGTGCTGGTAGACCACGCCCTGCGCCATCGCGGACAGTGCGGAGAATAGACGCCGCCGCTCACGGCTCTGCAGGTGCGTCCGGGCGGCGACCTGTGTAGGTCAGGAAGGGTTGGGCATAGTCTATACACGGCTCGAACGCGCTCAGCGATTGCAGAAGCATCGTCGCCGCCTCACGCTGCTCGGCTGGGAAGGCGTCGCCCGCCGCAACATACGCGCGCAGCCGATTGATTGCCCAAATGAACCCCTCCGTGTAGGCAGGCAGACCGAGATGGGCGATTCGCAACAGAGCTTGAAGCGACTCTGAAGGCTGTCCGAGACGCGCGTAGAGCTCGCCGAGGATTGCTGCGCCGTCCGCGCCGTACGGGGAGTCGGCGAGTAGACCCGCCCACTCGCGGAGCCACTCCAGCGCGTTCGCCCCCAGCAGGGCATACAGAACGGACAGGTGGGGCGTCTCGGATGCGCCTCGCGCGGACTGCACGCGCCGATCTGCAAGTGTGAACGCGCTCTCACGGTCGCCGCGCCACAGAAACTCCAGTATCGCTTGGAGCGATTTGTCGCGCAAGCGCGCCTTCACTTGAAGCGACGCATCGCTGAACCTCATATCGAGTTCGGATGCGCCGTGCGGCGGTATGCAATAGACGCCGAGCGCGCCCC
>CALGZO010000167.1 GCA_937934465.1 uncultured Fimbriimonadales bacterium
CATCCAATACCGCCCAGCAAGAGGAGGCAGCGTCCTGGAAATCCGCGATTGGCAGGGCATCGCCTCGGAACGCGCGAAACTCGCCGAGCGCGCGCAGCGAGAGTGGGGCTTGAACCCTGAGGAAGCAGAGCGCCTGGCCAAAATCTCCCTGCCAGAAGGCACCGCGCGACACAGCCTGAGGGCGATTGAACGGCTCATGCCGCACCTCGAAGCCGGCCTGACATACATGGAAGCCGTCGACCGCGAATATGGCGGTCGCCGCGAACCGCTCAATCCACTGCGCCTTCTGCCCGGCCCCAATGCCGGCGAATTGCACAAAATCACTGATCCGCGCGTGCGTGAGCGCATGCGCGCACTCCTTGCCGGCATTCGTAATCCAACGGTCCTGCGTACCTTGGGTGAACTGCAGAAAGTTGCGAACACGCTGCTCCGCACTTACGGGCGGCCTGATGTCATCCGCATCGAACTCGGGCGCGGGCTGAAGGAAGGAGCAAAACAGCGCAAAGAAGCTGACAAGGCCCAAAAAAAACGAGAAGCTCTTCGCAAAAAAGCCCGTGAAGAAATCCGCAAACTCGGCACAGCGGCCGACGGGCCGGAGGGCGAAGCGAATGTCCTGCGCTGGCTGCTCTGGCACGAACAGGGTGGCCGCTCCCCCTATTCCGGCGAAATGATCTCCGCTGCGCAAGCACTTGATTCGACCGTGACTCAGATCGATCATATCCTCCCTGTCAGCCGAAGCTTTGACGATTCGCAAGCGAACAAAGTGCTTGTGTTCGCCCGCGAAAATATCGAGAAGGGGCAGCGTACGCCCTACGAATGGCTCTCGCCCGACACTGATCGCTGGGCGCACCTCACCAAGAAGCTTTGGCCAGACATGGTGAAAGGCGGTTGGCCGGATGCGAAGCGGCGGCGTTGCCTAAAGGCCGAGTTGGAAGACCCAACAGCCGAGGGGAACAAGTTTAGCGCCCGCCAACTCGTTGACACTCAGTATAGTGCGCGTGTCGCGCGTGACTATCTCGGCCTTCTGTTCGGCGGCGGCCAAGCCGGCTTGAACGCGGTGCAGCCGGTGCCCAGCCGCGCCACCGCACTGCTTCGCCGCGCGTGGGGAGTGAATCTCGGCACGCTGCTCGACGGCGAAAACGCGAGCTCCCAAAAAACACGGGATGATCTCCGCCACCACGCCATCGATGCCCTCGTCGTTGCGCTGACAGAACCATCCACAGTGCAGGCGCTGTCACGCTGGTGGCAGGTGAAGGAACAAGGGATTCATCCGCCGCGTTTTGATCTCCCCTGGCCCGGCTTTCGCGAGGAGGTGGAGGCGAAGGTGGCAGCCATCTTGGTCAGCCATCGCGTGCAAGCGAAACTCTCAGGCCCGCTGCACGAGGAGACACGGCTCGGCGATACCGGACAACGCGAGCCCGACGGGTCGGTGATCTACGCCAAGCGCAAGGCCGTGGCCGACCTGACCAGAAACGAAATTCTTGGTGAGAAGAGCGTTTGGATCGCAGACGACGGGGTTCGCAGGGCCATCCTCGACCATCTCGCACAACACGGCATGGTGGTGGAAAAGCGGGAGCGCGGCGCGAACAAGGACAGCACGGGGCAGAGCCAGCTGAAACGGTTGCTCGCGATGGAGATTCGTATGCCGCTGCGTGAGGAAACCAAGCGTCGTTGGGCTGAGCAGGGCGTGATGGTCGAAACGGGGCCGCTCATCAAACGCGTACGCCTGCACCTCCGCCGCAAAGAGGGCGTGATGCGCGTGCATCGGCAGAAGAACATTCATGCCGAACTCGGCCCGGGCACGAACCACCACATTGCCATTTATCACGATGGTACAACGGATCGCTTCCTGGTCGTGACCAAGCGCGAGGCTTATGAGCGCGTGCGACGCGGCGAGCCAGCGGTTCTGCCCGTCCACCCCAATGGTGGGAAGCTGGTCATGGCGCTCAGGCCGGGTGACGTGCTGCGCCGCGAAACGGAGAGAGGGGAGGAATTTCTTATAACAAAGAAATTTAAGGGCAACGGCCAAATCTTTTTAAAGGAGACCTGGGCGGCTGATTCCTCGGAAGGACGATCCAAACGACCAAACCAACTCTTGAAATATGGTTGGCGTAAAGTCGCCGTCGACCCGATCGGCCGCTGGCGGTTCGCCAAATGACGCGCACCGTCGTCGTTTCGTCCCCTGCCCGGCTGTCGCTCCGCCACCGCCAGCTCGTGGTGGCGCGGGCCGATGGGAGTGCGCGGACCGTGCCGTTGGAGGACCTTACCCTCCTCCTTGTCGAGGATCCGCAGGCGACCCACACCCACGCCCTGCTGGCGGCGTTGATGGAGGCGAAGGCGGCGCTGGTGGTGTGCGGGGCAGACCACATGCCCGCAGGCGTTCTGCTGCCCTTTCAAGCCAATGCTCTGGTAGGCGAACGCCAGCGCGCCCAGCTCGCTTGCCCGCGGCCTCTCGCGAAGCGGTTGTGGCAAGCAATTGTCTGCGCCAAACTGCGCTGCCAGGCTGATCTTTTGCAGCGATCGACGGGAAGCGACCACGGACTTTCCGCCATGGCGCGACGAGTTCGCTCTGGCGACCCCGAAAATCTCGAGGCCCAAGGGGCACAGCGCTACTGGCCGGCCTTGTTT
>CALGZO010000168.1 GCA_937934465.1 uncultured Fimbriimonadales bacterium
CCTGAACAGAAGGAAAAGTCCAAGTTAGATAAGGAATTCTGGATTATGATAAAGAAGAGCGATGTTTGGACGATTAAGCCTGAAGGGAGCGGCGACAATCGCGACCATGTGGCGCCATTTCCAGTGGAGCTGCCCTACCGAATCATCAAGGCGTACAGTTATGTGGGCGAAACTGTTTTGGATCCTTTTGTTGGCTCGGGCGCGACCCTGCTTGCGGCAGCGATGCTGGAGCGCAACGGAATCGGCTACGAGATTAACCCACAGATTGCCGCAGGCGCATTGGAACGCTTAAACCCATCTCTCGGATTTTCCAGTTGCTGAGAGAACCTCTTCAGACCGCTCAGTACATCCAGCAGCAGTGCATTTCTGAGGAGTGAAAGCCGACGCTACAGTGTACGACGCCAGGAATGGCGTCGCACCTGCGCTGGTCGTCGGCGGGGACGCCGACGGTACGGATTTGGGTAGCGTTGCGGGGAACGGTGGTGGCGCGACGCCACAAATGATGTGGCATCCCTGCCGACTGCATCGAGGCGATATTCTCGCTAACACGGTGCAGGCGGCAGGGATGTTCCCGCTCGCGCTACGCCAGTCCGCGCAGCATCAGGTTCCAATACATCCAAGGCAAGCCGTACTTCTTGAGTAGCCACATGTCTAACCGCTCTTTCTGGGTGTTAATAAACGGGACGGTGGGCGTAGGGCTGTTGCTATAGTCGAACTCCGCCAGCACCATGCGTCCATAGGCGGTGACGAGCGGGCAGGATGTGTAGCCGTTATAGCGCTTGTCTGGCTGCTTGCCCTGCATCACTTTGAGCAGGTTGTTCACGACCACAGGGGCTTGCTTACGCACTGCCGCGCCTGTGCGCGAGGTGGGTAGCCCTGCCGCGTCGCCCAGCGAGAACACATTCGGATAGCGCGCATGCTGCAGCGTGTGGATATCGACCTCCACGAAGCCGACCATCTGCCCGTCTTGGTGGGCGAGCGGCGATTTGCGCACGAACTCTGGGGCATGCTGCGGCGGACCGATATGGAGCATATCGAACTCGATGGTGCGCGTCTCGCCCGGCTTATCTTTCAACGCGAAAGTCGCCGCCTTGCGCACAGGGTCCACCGCCACCAGCTCGTGTTTGGTCAATACCTCGATGCCGTAGCGGTCACATACGCCTTGCAACACGGCGCTGAACTCTGGCACGCCGAACAGCACTCCCCCAGCGGTGGCGTAGATTACCTTCACGGGGCGTCCCATCATGCGGAAGTAGTCAGCCGCCATGTAGGCGATTTTCTGGGGCGCGCCGCCGCACTTGATGGTATAGCCCGGCTCGGCAGTGTTGGGCATCGTGAACAGCGCGACGCCCTCGCGTGTCTGCTGGATGAACTCCCAAGTCTTGGGCGCGAGGTCGTAGCCGTAGTTGGTGGAGACGCCGTTGCGCCCCAGCGTTTCGGATGCGCCTTGGATCTTATCCCAATCGGAGACCACGCCAGGCGCGACCACTAAGTAGTCATACTGCACGCGCGTACCACCACGAGTGCAGACAAGGTTCTGTTCGGGGTCAATCTCGACAGCGTGGTCTTGGATCCAGCGCACACCTTTGGGGATGTAGCGTGCTTCATCGCGTACACTCTGCTCGACAGGCACAACGCCTGCGCCCACGAGCGTCCACAAGGGCTGGTAGTAGTGTTTGGGGGACGGTTCGATAATCGCTACATCGTGAATACCCTTTCGCGCTAACTGCGCGGCGACCGTGACGCCTGCAGTACCGCCGCCGATAATCACGACGCGGTGACGCGCGGTCTCACGCGCCTGTACAGTCGCGCTGCCTACTGCTGTGTAGGTTTGCATCGCATACACCTCCATAGAGTTAGAGGCAAGTGGGGCGCGAAAGGATTCAAAGGCGATGTGGGTTAGGGGGTTTCATATTTCCAGAGCCGCTCGCGCAGCCAATCGGCGCGTTCTTTGGCGGCGTGTTCAGGCTCTGGCGGTGGATAGACCGCCGCTTCGAACAGCAGTCTATCGGCGAAGTCGCGTCGGGCGTCTTGGTAATCGAGCATTGCCCGCATGCGATACACGGCTAAGGCGCGCAGGGTCGTTCCCAGCGAGAGGCTCTCGGAGTAGCGCAGGGTGGCTTGGAGTTCGCGCCATTCCTCTTCGAGGGCGTCGCGTTGCAGGTGGGCGCGCGCCTCGCGTTCGGCGTCGATAAGCGTGCGCAGCGTGCCGCGCAGCCGCGCCAGCAGTTCGTCCAGCGGCGCGTCCTTGCCCAGCAGCGAGATTTGCACATAGCCCTCGAACGCCAAGCTGCCCTCGCCGTATAGCCCGCGCGTGTGGCAGCCCAGCGCTTGCAACGCTTCCAGCCAGCGCGTGATTTGACGCGCCCGCTGCAACCCCATCAGGTGCGCCAGCAGCCCCAGCCGAATGCCCGAACCGAGATTAATCGGCGACGCCGTGAGATAGCCTCGCTTGGGCGACCGCGCCCACAGCAGCGGCATCCGCGCCAACGCCTGCTCCCAGCTCAGCAGGCTTTCCGACAACACTTGCGGCTGCCAGCCCGCGCTGGTGATTTGCAGGCGGAGGTGATCCTCCTCGTTGACGACGGCGACCACACTGCCCGTATCGTTGAGCAGCGCCCAGCGGTGGGGCAACGCTGTGAGCAGCGCAGGGCTAATCACACGCGCGCCCACCAGACGCGCACGCTCCTGCAAACAGAGACGGCTCAACTCAATCGCATGCACGAGACCCGCCGCACGCAGCGCGCTCGTCAACTCGCGCGCGACGCTCTCCAACTGCGCCTCGCTCGCCCGATGCGGGAACGGATAGCGCGCCAAGTTCCGCGCTAAACGCACCCGCCCCGAAATCACCACATCCCGATCAGGCGCAGGCGCGTCCAACCAACTTGCCGACACAAGAGCAACGCCCATCCGTTAGGTATAATACCCACCGCATGGGCTGGTGGAAGAAGACCGACTTCTGGATTGCGCTGATTCTGTTCGTTATCGGCATTATAGGCTTCGCGCGAGGCAACGCGGCTATCGCCGACCCAGGACAGGATGTCGACCCGCGCTTGGCATGGCTTTACCTGCTGGCGGCGGTGATTATGCTCGTCAACGGCGTCCTGTCGCACAAGCAGCACCTGCGCGATTTGGAAGAGCAACAGGCGAAAAAAGCCGCCCAAACCAGCCGACAGGAGGCGACCCCCCGATGATTAAGTGCGCCGAATGCGAGAAAATCTTAGACAAAGTGCCGCTCTGGTACAGCAGCGTCAACATCCGTTTCGTGTGCGACGAGTGCCGTAAGGTGAACCCGCAACACTGGTTGCCCACGACTCTGGACGAGGATGAAGATCAGAAGGTGTTGGAGCGCGACGAGGACACCGCGTTCGTGGAAGGCGAGGTCAGTATCGAAGAGCTCGAAAAACGCGACCGCAAACGGCTCGTGGGCGAGACCGACGACCTGTTCGACGCCGACCTCGAAGAGGAACTGGATGAGGAATGAACCCTGAGTTTCGCGACCTGCGCCCTGCCGAGCAAGCCGAGTGCTTAGACCTCTGGGCGCGGGTCTTCTCGCCCAGCCACGACTATTTTGAGCGATATTTTCAAGACCCGCTGTGGCAGCCGCGCTACACGCGCGTATGCGTCGTGGACGGCGCGCTTGTCGCCGCGATGCAGGTGGTGCGTCGCCCCGTGCGCCTGACCAACGGGCGCACACTCTGGATGGCTGGGATTGCGAATGTCGCTACGCTGCCCGAATATCGCGGACGCGGCTACGCCTCGCAACTACTGCTGGATTTGCACCAAGTGATGGACGCGGATGACTTCGCGTTCGGGTTGCTCTTCACGGGCATCCACGACTTCTACGGCAGGCACGGTTGGGAGCGACTGCCGTTGCCTCTGTATCACGCGACGCCCGCGCCTGCGGAGCTATCAGGCTGGCGGTTCCGCGTCGCCGAGCCGAGCGACTTGACCGCCGTCCAACGCTGGTACGACGCCTTCTACGCCGACCATCCGCTGAGCGTCGCGCGCGACGACGCCTACTGGCGCATCTGGACGCGCTGGCACGACCCCAACTGGCGCAACAAATTCTACATCGCCGAAGATTCCAACGGCGTCGCGCGCGGCTATGTCGCGTTGGAAACCCATTATGCGACCGATTCGCAGGGCAACCGCGTTGTGAGCGCCATCAGCCTCGTGGAGTTGGGCAGCGCAGCGGGCGACGCCGACGCGCTCCACGCCCTTGTCCGCTTCGCGAGCCACACAGCGTATCAGACGGGCGCGTCGCTGGAGATTTACCTGCCCGAAACCGACATCCAGCGGTTCGTGCGCCCTATGCTGCCCGATGTGCAGTGGCTCGGTCAGGGCAGCGCGATGGCGCGGGTGTGTTGCTGGGAGAGCCTCTATGACGCGCTGGAGCATCTGAGCGCGTCTGCGCCCGAGAATCTCGCCGCGCTGGGGCAGGCAGGCGCGCTCGCGCTGCTGTTCGGACTGCCCGCGCCTGAAGGCGTCTCAATTCCTGCGCCCCTGCGTGAACGCTACCCAACGCGCCCCGCCTGCTACTCGCCTGTCGACTCGTTCTGAATGGGCTGGCGTGCGATGCGCTTTACCTTGCTGTAGCGCGTGCGATAGTAGATGTACCCGACCGCCGCCAGTAGCGCTATCGCTGTGCCGATCAGTAGCGCGCGATCGAACTGCTTCAGCACTGCGTCGCCGAACCAGTGAACTAAGTACGCTACGGCGAAGAAGCGCGCCCCGCGCCCGATTATGCTCGCGCCCATCATCAGGGGCAGATTGAACCGAAACACGCCGCTGGCTATCGTGAACACTTTGTCGGGGATGGGCGTGAACGCCGCGATGAGGATGGTGTAGACCCCATAGCGGTTGTAGAGCCGCTCCACTGCCTGTACCTTCTCTGCCTTGAACATCTTGTGCAGGATGGGATAGCCGCCGTACGCACCCACCAGCCACCCGAAGCCCGCGCCCAGCACACTGCCGACTGTGCAGACGAGGGCGACCCACAGCGGCGACGGCGCGTCGGGCGCAAGCAACAGCGCA
>CALGZO010000169.1 GCA_937934465.1 uncultured Fimbriimonadales bacterium
CCCGGTGGAGGGCGACAAGTACGCCGACCTGCGCGACGCCTTAGAGAAGCTCAGCCTCAACGACGCCGCGATTAGCTTCGAACCCGAAAACAGCGCGGCGCTGGGGTTCGGGTTCCGATGCGGGTTCTTGGGCTTGCTCCATATGGAGATTGTGCAAGAGCGACTGGAGCGCGAGTTCGGGCTGGAGCTGATTGCTACCGCCCCCAGCGTCGCCTACCGTGTCTACACCGAAGACGGCGAGATGCTGGAGATCGATAATCCCACCCACTGGCCCAATCCTGGCAAAATCGAGCGCGTCGAAGAACCCATCGTGAACGCGACGGTGATGGTTCCGAACGACTATGTGGGCGCGGTGATGGACTTGTGCATGAATCGGCGTGCGGAGTTCGTGCGGATGGAGTACCCCACGCCCCAGCGCGTCATCCTCTACTACCGCTTGCCGCTGAGCGAGATCCTGCTCGATTTCTATGACCAGCTCAAGACGCGCACGCGCGGCTACGCCTCGTTCGATTACGAGCCTGCAGGCTATCGCGAGGCGGATATGGTGAAGATCGACATTCTGATTAACGGCGACTCTGTGGACGCGCTGAGTTTCATCGCGCCGCGCGAACGCGCCTACCCCCGCGCCCGCGCCCTCGTGGAGAAACTCAAAGAGGTCGTGCCGCGCCAGCAGTTCGAGGTGCGCTTGCAGGCGGCGATAGGCGCACGGGTGATTGCCTCCGAGACGATTAAGCCGTTCCGCAAGAATGTGATTGCCAAGTGCTATGGGGGCGACATCACGCGCAAGCGCAAGCTGCTGGAGCGCCAAAAAGAGGGCAAGCGCCGCATGAAGCAGGTCGGCTCGGTGGAAGTGCCCCAAGAGGCGTTTCTTAGCGTGCTGAAGGTGGGCGATTAGAGGCGACACCCCTCCAAACAGGTACAATCTACAGGAGGCGAACAGACGATGCCGTCGGAGATAATCCATCTGGAAGGTCATGTAGTCGACTCGCTCACGCTGTCGAAGGTGCTGGACATCCTCTCGTCGTATGAGGGGGTGCGCTACGAGGTGCGCCACGCGAAAATCGGACACACCCGCGCCGAACCCAGCAAGTTCGATATCCTGGTGGAGGCGGACACGGACGAGCTGCTGGAGCGCGCCTTAGAAGAGGTGCAGCAGCACGGGGCGTATTTCGCGCACGCCGACGCCCAACTCCAGCCCGCGCCCAAAGACGGCGTGTTCCCTGAAGATTTCTACTCCACCACCAACTTGGAGACCTCCGTGCGCGTGAATCATCGCTGGGTGCCTGTGGAGAACATCGAGATGGACTGCGGCGTGCGCGTGTGGCAGGAGCATGGGCACTGGCGCGCGGCGACCGTGCCGATGGCGCGCGTGCGACAGGGCGACCTGATTGTGGTCGGGCACGAAGGCATCCGCGTTAAGCCCCCCGAACGGCGCGACCCGACCTCGGTGTTCGCCTTCATGGGCAGCGATGTCTCGTCCGAGAAGCCCAAAGAGCGCGCCGTGCGCGGCGTCGCCGACGAGGTGCGCAAAGCCAAAGCGCGCGGCGAGAAGGTGCTGTTCGTCGGCGGACCCGCCATCATCCACACAGGCGCAGGTCCCTACCTGGAGCAACTCATCCGCAACGGCTGGATCGATGTGCTGTTCGCTGGCAACGCGCTCGCCGCACACGATATCGAATCGGCTATCTACGGCACTTCGCTCGGCGTCTCGCTGGATTTGGGCTCGCCCGTCACGCACGGGCATCAGCACCACATCCGCGCGATTAATCGCATCCGCTCACTGGGCGGGCTGAAGCAAGCAGTGGAGCAGGGCGTACTCACCAAAGGCGTGATGTATACCTGCGTGAAGTATCAAGTGCCGTTCGTGCTGGCGGGCAGTATCCGCGACGACGGACCGCTGCCCGAAGTGATTACCGATGTGCTGGACGCTCAGGACGCCATGCGCGCGCATGTGCCCGGCGTCGGCGTGGCGATTATGGTGGCGACCACGCTCCACTCGGTGGCGACAGGCAATATGCTCCCTGCCTCCGTGCGCGTGTTCTGCGTCGATAGCGACGCCGACACGGTCATCAAGCTCGCTGATCGCGGCACGCACCAGACCTTCCCGATAGTCACCGACTGCCACTTCTTCATGAAGGAGCTGGCGCTGCAGTTGGTGGAGCCGTTCCGCAAGTAGCAACGCACGCCTACGCCGCTTGCTGAAAGTCCTGCAAGCGCGGCAGCCCCCACTGCACGAGCTTATGCCACAACGCCTCAGGGTTCACAGGCTTGGTGAGGTAGTCGTCCATCCCTGCGGCGATGCACTTCTCGCGGTCGCCCTCCAAAGCGTTCGCCGTGAGAGCGATAATCGGGATACGCGCATCGGATGCTTGCTCGCGAGCGCGGACGCACTGGGTCGCTTCGTAGCCGTCCATTTCGGGCATCTGGCAGTCCATCAACACGATATGAAACGGCTCCCGCTCGAGCCATTCCAGCGCTTCGCGCCCGTTGGAGGCAATCTGAATCGCCACTCCCCACTTCTCCAAAGTGCGCCGTATCACCTTCTGATTGACAGGGTTGTCTTCGGCGACCAGCACACGCAGTCCAGTGAGGTCAGCGCGGTCTTTGGCGCGGCAGGGGCACTCAGATTTTGTCTGCGCAGGCGGCTCGGATGCGGGCAGCGCAAGTTCGAACCAGAAGGTAGACCCCTGACCAGGCGCGCTGACGACGCCCATGCGCCCGCCCATCCGCTCAATCAGCTTGCGCGAGATGGCTAACCCCAGCCCTGTACCGCCGTACTTGCGCGTGGTGGAGCCGTCGGCTTGGCGGAACGGCTCAAATATCTGCGCCTGCTGCTCCAGCGGAATGCCGATGCCCGTATCTTGCACCTCGAAGCGCAAGTGGAGATGCCCATCGTGCGTATCCCGCAGTTGCACGCGCGCAACCACTTCTCCCTGCTCGGTGAACTTGACGGCGTTGCTGACAAGGTTCAGCAGTACCTGTCGCAGGCGCATCGGGTCGGCAAGCGCGTAGAGGTTCGCATCGTCGGGCACATCGGCGCGCAGCAGTAGCCCCTTCAACTGCGCTTGCGGACGAATCATTTCGCAGGTCTCGCGTATCAGCGCGCGGATGTCGGTAGGGATATGCTCCAACTGCATCTGCCCCGCTTCCAACTTGGCGAGGTTGAGAATGTCGTTGAGAATGTCCAGCAGGTGTTTCGCGCTGGTCTCGGCGGTATCCAGTAGGTCGCGCTGTTCATCGGTGAGCGGGGTGTCGCGCAGCAGGTTCAGCATGCCAATCACGCCGTTCATCGGGGTACGGATTTCGTGGCTCATGTTTGCGAGGAACTGCGTGCGGGCTTGGGCGAGTTGCTCGGCTTCGTGCTTGGCGGCGACGAGCGCGCGGCGCGACTGCTCGTTGAGAATCGCCATCGCCAAGAGCTCGCCGAACTGCGTTAGGAACGCTTCGAGCGGCGCATCGAGTTGCTTGGACGGCGCGCGACAACTGCCACAGGCGACGATAGCCATGCCGACCGTGCGCCCCATCCAGCGCAGCGGGATTAGGGCGGCGCGCTGCTCCACGCCCAGCCTGAGCTGCATTAAGCGCACGCGGTCGGCTTGCCACTCGGCTGCGATTAAGACTGACCAGCTGCGCTGGAAATGGGCTTCTTGCGAACCCGTTGCGTGGATAAGTCGCAAATCGGTTCCATGCTGCTCCCACACGGCTAAAGTGGCGTCCCCGCTGAATGCGTCGCCCTCTATAAGGATTGCCCGCGCGGCGCGGATACGCTCTTCCAACGGCGTCTCGCCTTGCAACGCCACGGCGACGCGCATCAGCAACTGTTGCAGGGCAGCATGTTTGGCGCGCGCTTGCTCTTGCAGTACCTCCGCTGTAATGTCGTACTGGATGCCGCAGTACCCCAACAGCGCGCCCGACTCGTCCACAATCGGCGCAATCACTCCCTCCGCCCAGTAATGCGTATTGGGGCTGAACTCCACGCCGTTATCGGGCGTCTTGATTGCCGTCCCCTTCTTGCGGTTCAAGAACCTTCCTCGAAACTGCTCGCCGCGACGGAGTGTGGCAAACAGCTCTTCGTAGAACGATTCGGGCATCATACCGCTCTTGATGATGCTGGGACGCTGCCCGATTGCTTCTTCCTGCGTGTAGCCCGTGAGCGCGGTAAACGCAGGGTTCACATACTGAATGCGAAAATCGGGGTCGGTAATCAACACTGCGGTAGGCGAGGATTCGATGGCGCGCTGCAGCCGTGTGAGTTGCTCGCTTTGGAGCTTTGCCATCTCGTAGGCGCGATTATTGACCCGATAGAGCACCGCGCCAACGACGCCCACCACCGCCAACGCCACAATCACCGCTTGCACATATAGCGCAGGGGTCAGCGTAACGCCCATGCCCCAACGCAAGGCTATCAGCTGCAGCACGAACACCGCCACAAACGGGCGCGTCACGCTGCATAGCGTACCCACGAACGGTCTACACTGTTGCATAGCTGCTGTGGATTTATTCCACATTCGGAGCGGATGTCGATACAAGATTGCGCGTTGCTGGTGCGATGGCATTCTTGGCGTCGCGCTCACGCATGCGGCACGTGGCGTGGGGGGCGCGACGACAGGAATGTCGTCGCACCGTTGGGTTCAGAGCATCAGCAGGGGGTTCTCCAACACCTGCTTGAGCGTTTGCAGGAACTGCGCCCCGACCGCGCCGTCAATCACGCGGTGGTCGCACGACATGGTGACCTTCATGCGCTGGCGCGGCGTAATCGCGCCGTCGTCGCCCACTACGGGCGTGCGCTTGGTCGCCCCAACCGCCAGAATCGCGCTCGCGGGCGGGTTGATAATCGCAGTGAACTGCTCGATGCCGAACATGCCCAAGTTGGAGATGGTGAAGGTGTTGCCTGCCATCTCGTCGGGCAGCAGTTTGCCGTCGCGCGCCTTTTGGATGAGCGTCTGCGCCTCTTGGGCGATTCGGCGGAGCGACTTGCCCTCGCAGTGCTTCAGCACCGCCACCAACAGCCCCTGCTCGACAGCCACTGCGACGCCGATGTGTATCCCGTCGGGATGCACGAGTTGCCCATCCTGATAGCGGGCGTTCACGACGGGATGCTGATCCAGCGCGACCGCGCACGCTTTGATGATGAAATCGTTCACGCTCACGCGCACGCGCTCGTCGAGCTGGTTCAGCTGCTGGCGTAGCGCGAGGGCGTTCTCCATATCGATTTCCATCGTGAGGTAGAAGTGGGGGATGGTCTGGTGGGCTTCGGTGGTGCGCTGGGCGGTGATTTGGCGCAGGCGATTGAGAGTCTCGATGTGGGCTTCGGGGGCGATTGGCGCGGGGGCAGGCGTGGCAGGGATGGGCGCGGCGACGGGCGCAGGGGCGGGCGCGGCGGCTTTCTTAGCCTCGATGTACGCCAGCACATCGCGCTCCACGATGCGCCCTTTGGGACCCGTGCCCTGTATTTGGGCGAGGTCAACCCGATGTTCGGCGGCGATTTTACGGGCGAGCGGCGAGGCGAGGATACGCGCTTCGCCGTCGCGCGGGGTGGGCGTCGGAGCAGCGGGCGGCGCTGTCGGTTGAGTCGCGGCGGCTGGCGTTGCTGGCGCAGAGGCGGTCGCCTTGCCGTTCGTGTCGTCGGGCAGG
>CALGZO010000170.1 GCA_937934465.1 uncultured Fimbriimonadales bacterium
CGGGCGAGCAGACCACCCCCGACGGAACGCCCACGATGAAGCCCTGGTGGACAGTGACGCCTGAAGACGCCGAGCGGTGTCTACGCGCCACGACTTGGCACTGCGGAATGTTGGAATACTTCCGCGGCGGCGGATGGAGTACGCGCTTTCGCACGCGCGGCGGTATGCCCGCCACGATGTTTCGGTTGAATATCGTGGATGGGCTGGGTCCCGTGATGCAGATTGCTGAGGGCTACACGATTGAGCTGCCTGACGCGGTGCATACCGCGCTGGATGAGCGCACGAACCCCACTTGGCCCACCACTTGGTTCGTACCGCGCACGACGGGGCAGGGAGCGTTCCGTGATGTGTATAGCGTGATGGCGCACTGGGGGGCGAACCACTGCGTGCTGAGCGCAGGGCACATCGGCGACGCGCTAATCACGCTCTGCTCGATGCTACGCATTCCCGTCGCGATGCACAATGTGGCGGCGGAGCGTGTGTTCCGTCCGCACCAGTGGGGCATGTTCGGCACGGCGGATTCGGAGAGCGCAGACTATCGCGCCTGCGCCGCCTACGGCGCGCTGTACGGCTAAATCACTCCCTCCCACGCGGCGGGCGAGGGAGCGTCCAAAGGTATACTGCTGACGCATGATTGACCGCTACACGACGCCCGAAATGCGCGCCCTCTGGAGCGAGGAGGGCAAGTTCCGCGCGTGGCTGGAGGTGGAACTGGCGATTTGTGAGGGGCTGGCGCGCTACGGCTACATTCCCGCCGACGCGCCTGCGCTCATCCGCGAACGCGCCCGATTCGATATCGCCCGAATCGCCGAACTGGAACAGGAGACGCGCCACGATGTGATGGCGTTCGTGCGCAACCTCGCGGAGAATGTCGGCGACGCAGGACGCTGGATCCACTACGGCGTCACCTCCTACGATGTGGTGGATACCGCGCTTGCCCTGCGCCTCAAAAAGTCGGTGGAGCTCATCCTGACCGAGTGCGACGCGCTGCAAACCGAAATCCGCCGCCTCGCTATAGAGCATCTCCGTACGCCGATGATTGGGCGCACGCACGGCGTTCACGCGGAGCCAATCACCTTCGGGTTCAAACTGCTCGGCTGGCACGCGGAGATGGCTCGCCACATCCAGCGACTAAACCGATTGCTGCCCGAAATCGGCGTCGGCAAGGTCTCTGGCGCGGTGGGCATCCACGCAAATGTCGACCCGCGCGTGGAGGAGTATGTGTGCGCCCAACTGGGCTTGACGCCCGACCCCGCCTCCACACAGATAGTCGCGCGCGACCGCCACGCGAGCTTGCTATGCGCGTTCAGCGTGCTGACCGCCTCGCTGGAGAAGTTCGCTACGGAAATCCGCAACCTGCAACGCACCGAGATTCTGGAAGTGCAGGAGCCGTTCGCGCAAGGGCAGACAGGCTCGTCCGCCATGCCCCACAAGCGCAACCCGTGGAATTGCGAGACGATTAGCGGATTAGCCCGAATCGTACGGGCAAATGCAATCGCGATGCTCGAATCGGTCGCCACTTGGCACGAGCGCGACCTGACTAACTCCAGCGTGGAGCGCATTGTCATCCCCGATACTTGCACGCTGGTTCACTGGATGCTGCGCAAGTTCGCCAGCATTCTGCGCGGGCTGGTTGTGTTGCCAGACAACATGCGACGCAACTTAGAACTGCTGGGCGGCTTGCCCTACAGCGAGCATGTGATGCTCGCGCTGATTCAGAAAGGTCTCTCGCGCGAGGGGGCGTACAAGTTGGTGCAACGCAACGCCGCCCGTGTGTGGGATGAGCGGATGGACTTCATCGATGCGCTGCTCAGCGATGCGGAAGTGCGCGCTCACCTCAGCGAGGATGAGATACGCCAGTGCCTGAGCCTTGAGCATCACCTGCGCCACTTGCCCGTCACTGTGCAGCGCGTGTTGGGAGAAGGGTAATGCGCACGCCGTGGGGAATACTCGCGTCTGGGGCGGCGAGCCTCGCGCTGTCGGGCTGTCGGCGCGAAGCGCACGCCGACGGACGCACGCTCCTGCGCGTGTGGAGCATGTGGGCAGGCGACGAGGAGCAGGTCTTCCAAGCCGTTCTGGATTACTACAACCGCGCTCAGAGCCGTGTCTATATTCAGAATCTCGGCGCGGTGGAGGATACCAAAATCATCCGCTCCATCGTGGCAGGTTCGCCGCCCGACTTCTTCACACTGCGCGAGCCGGGCTACCTCGCGCCGTTAGCCGCCAATAACGCGCTGATGGCGCTGGACGACTGGTTCCGCGAGTCGGGTTTGCGCGAGGCGGATTTCATCCCCGCCGCGCTGGAGCAGGGACGCTATCGCGGCAGGCTCTACTCGATGCCCTATCTGTTGGACGCGCAGGCGTTGTTTTATAACCCCGACCACTTCAAACGCGCGGGGCTGCCGCCGAACCAGCCGCCGCGCACATGGGAGCAGACGCTGGAGTACGCGCGTCGGCTGACCCGTAAGTCGCGCACGGGCGCGATTCAGACGCTGGGCATGCGCCCCCCCGACCTGATTTATGTCATCGGCGCGTTCGGGGGGCAGTTCACCGACCCGCACACAGGCGCGCCCACCGCCGACCACCCCGTCAACCTCGAAGCCGCGCGCTACTACCGCGCCCTAATCGAAGCGATGGGCAGCGGCAAAGAGGTGCAGGCGTTCACCATGAGCTTCGGCAACGAACAGGGCACAAACAACCCCTTCTTCTTGGGCAAAATCTCGATGATGATTAACGGGCAGTGGAACCCCGCATGGTTTCAGAAATACGCGCCGCATGTGCCTTATGAGGTCGCGCCTGTGCCCCATCCTGCACGACGCCCCGACCTGCGCCTGCCGACTTGGGTGGGGCAGAACATGTTCTGCATCCCACGCGAGTCGCGACACCCGCGCGAGGCGTGGCAGTTCTTCGTGTGGATGCAAACGGAAGAAGCGCAGCTGCTGTTCGCGGAGACGATGCGCGGCATTCCGAACATACGGCGCGTGTTGAAACATCCGCAGCTGCGCACAGCGCGTCGCCCCGACGAGGCGTGGAAACACGGCTACTCCAAGTTTCTCGACTTGGTGGATAGCCCGAATGCGCAGTTTTTCCCGATTACCCCGATTGCCACACTCTACCTGCACGAGCTCTACACAGCGCAGGACTATCTGATTAGCGGCAACAAGACCCCTGAGCAGGCGTTGCGCGATGTGCAGGGGCGCGTGGCGGCGGAGTTCCGACGATGGAGTTAGGTATGGGCGTGATAGTCGGCGTTGAAGGCGGCGGCACGAAGACTGGGTGCGCCGTGTTGAATGAGCAGGGCGAGCTGCTCGCCTACGCGGAGGGCGGACCTGCCAACCTCAACTTTGTGGACGAGGCGACGCAGCGACGGTCGTTCGAAGACGCGCTCAACGGCGCGCTGCAGGACATCGACGCGCCTGTGCTGGCGCTGGGCTACTCCGTGGCTGGCACTCAGGCGAACTGGGGCTGGCTGATGGAACGGCTGGGCAATCCCCCTGCCTTCGCAATTGAGGAGTCGCGCATGGCGATGCTCAGCACGGGCGTCGAGATTGCCCACGGCGTGTCGGTGGTGGCAGGCACAGGCTCGCTGATTGGCGGGTTCAAAAACGACCAGCTGGTGAAGCAGATGGGCGGCTGGGGCGCCCTGCTGGGCGACGAGGGCAGCGCCTACGATGTGGCAATGCGCGGCATCCGCGCCGCCGTGCGCGCATGGGACGGACGCGACCGCAACAACGGTCTCATCGAAGCCGTACAGAAGTTCTTCGGCGTGGGGGATTTAGCCGAGCTGATACCGCTGTTCTATCGTCAGGGCGTGCCGCGCCACAAAGTCGCTGAGTTCGCTCAGAGCGTGGTCGCGACCGCACGCAAAGGCGACCTCCGCGCGAAGATGATCCTCGCGCGTGCAGGGGCAGACCTCTCGCGCGACGCGCAAGCCTGCGCCGCCACACTGTTCACGCGCGACGACGCCTTCACTGTCGCCCTCACTGGCGGCATGTTCAAGAGCCGAATCTTTCGCATCACTTTCGAGGAGTTTTTTGAGTTAATCTTCCCCCACGCCGAGTTTCGGACTCCTGTGATGGCGCCTGCGACGGCGGTGGCGGTGGCGGCGCTGAAACGGCTACGCGCGGGGTAGCCACACGAAATCGCCAATAGACGCGCGCACCTGCATCGGCGTCTCGCGCGGCGGCAGCAGCGTGATGATGCGCGTGGGCAAGTTCGTGCGCATGCGCAGCCGAAGCGAGATGCCCACATCGTACATCACATGCCCGTTCCCCGCCAATATTACGAACGCGAGGCGCGGCGAGGGCACAGTGCGCTCCAAGTAGCGCAACGCGGCGTCTGCCATCCCTGTATCCCACACGACCTGCGCGGCGTAGAAGCTGTCGGACTGCTCTTGCCCCGACGGATGCCCACCCCCCAACAGCGCGTAAAAGAGTTCGCGGTGCGCCGTCACGCTCAGGTCGGGGTCGGGTATGCCCAGCCGTTCGGACTCAGGCACGCTCTGCCAGCCGCTGCGCGCCGTCTGACGCACCACCGCACGCGGCACATTCAGCCCCACCAAGCGCAAGCGATGCCGATACACCGCCTCGAAAATCGGGCGGTATAACGCAAAATCGAAGCCCCACTGCGTGCGCCACTCGCTCTGCTCGATGAACTCCGACTCTGTGAGGCGATTCAGCGTCCACAGGTTCAGCACATGCTGTTTGGTGCGGTCGAACATCTCCAGCCCCACAATCACGCTGCGACCTGCCTGCACCAACGCCTCAATCACCTGCGCCTGGAACTGATGATGGCGGGCGTTGTCGTGCTGCTCGCCAATCAGAATAAAAGTCGCAGGCTCCAACAGGCGCGCCATCTCGGACAGGCTCACGGCTCGACGCCGATGCGCGTCCACAATCTCGTCAGGACGCACCGTTATCAGATATTGCCGACGCGGGTCGCCAATCGGCAAGGTATAGACCATATCGGTTTGGGCGCTCATCAGCGCGATATTTTCTGGACGCGGGCGTCGAATCCTGCAGGAGAGGCGGCGTTGGGGTAGAATCTACCTCAGCGAGATTCATCGCACACGCCTGCGCGTGTGGAGAGTCTCGGTTGGTTCTGGAGGCGAACACATGAACAAGGGTGTCGATCCGATAGGAATTGGCGTAATCGCGTTAGGCGTCGTGATGTTGATTATCTTAGTGGTAATCAGCAACAACATGATGCCGCAGCCGTTGCCTGCGCCGCAAACGCCCGACTTGAACGGTTTGGCGCGCAAGATAGACGACCCGTTGTCGGCGGCGGTCGCTGCGCCGAGCATGGGCGGCGCGCCCCCGATGGGCGGGTTCGGCGGTCCGATGGCGCCTGGCGCACTGAGCGGACCTGGCGCGCCGCCGCCTCCACCGCGCGGCGGCGGCAGACGCGGCGAAATGCCCGAAGATTACTGAAAACCCGCGAAACATCGGCAGAGCGACTCCTGTCTAAACACTACGCAAGGGTCGTCCTGCTCTCAGACACAACAGAGAGCATCTCTGCCAGAGGCTCGCACAACGAGCCTCTATTTTTTTAACCAACGCAGCAGCGCGTCTTTGTAGTTCTTGAGCAGAAACACGGACGCCCGCAACGCCAACCCCACAGGCACAAGCGGACGCAGCAGCGCGAAAGTACGACGCGCGTAATGCTTTTTATAAAATAGATACATGCTTTTGTGAAAAGTGATAATCATCCTATTCGCGACTAAGTCGGTGCTGCGTCCAATCGCGTGCTTGATGTGCGCCTCAGGGTAGTAAACAACTTTATAGCCCGCCTGCCACGCGCGATAGCACAGGTCGGTGTCCTCGCAATACATAAAGAACTGTTCGTCGAACCCGCCGAGCTGCTGATACACTTCACGGCGGATGAACAGCGCAGCCCCTGATACCCAGTCCACCTCGCGCACGGAGTTATGGTCCCAATCGGTCATGAGGTAGTCGCGCGTGTAGGGGTTATTGGGGAACAGCTTGCCCAGCGGTGTGTTTCGGAACAGCGCCGCAGTGGGGTTCGGGAACCGTCTGCAGGAGTATTGTAGACTGCCGTCGGGGTTGAGAATCTTGGGTCCGAGAATACCGATTTCGGGGTGTTGCTCGGCGTACTGAACCAGCGCGTCCAGCGCGCCTGGCAACACTTCAGTATCGGGATTCAGGATTAGGAGATACCTGCCCTGCGCGGCGCGCGCGGCGAGATTGTGCCCTTTCGAGAAGCCCAGATTGCTCGCGCTGACGATGAGTTTCACTTCGGGGAACTCTTTTTCGAGCATCTGCACGCTGCCGTCGGAGGAGGCGTTATCTAACACGAGGATTTCGTATTCAACGCGCGGCGGATTCGCCAGGATGGAGCGCAGCGCGGCGCGGAGCGGCTCGCGCGCGTTCCAGTTCACAATCTGTATCGTCAGCACGACTTCGGGCACAGGGGTAGGATACCCCACCCTGCTCAGGGAGCGAGCCTGTGGAATTCGATGAAGCTTTGCGAGACTTCGTCATCGATTTTCCACATGATGTTCAGCTCTTCGGCGAGTGCGCGGGTTTCGGGGTTCGCCCACTCGTCGCCTATGACGCACGGCACGGCGTCGACGCCAGCCTCGCGTAGGGTTTCTGCGCGGAGCAACGCGCGTCGGATGTCCTCGCCGTTCACCTTCAACGACGCTTCCACCACAGCCACGCGCTCGCCCTTCCACCAGATGAGGTCGGAAAGCGCAGGGTTGTGTATATCTTTCACGCGAGCAGTGAGGTCGAGGCGTCCTGCGAGCCACTGCGATAGCTTTTGCTCTACATGCGGCTCTTCTGGGGTTCCTCCCTCGCCGCCGTTGAACAGCTGCCGAGCTATGCGTCGGATGCGACGCTGATACTCCTCGCCGCGAAGTCTGCCATCTATTCCACGCAGTTGACCATCCATACGCTTTGTCGTTGTTTTGAGTTCTGCCACATCGGTCTCTACGATTTGCAGTCGGCGCAGTGCTTCTTGGGAGGCGCTGTTGGCTTGGCTGCCGACTTCGTAAGCGCGTTCCGCCATCTCCCGAGCGCGTTCGGCGGCTTGGTAGGCGCGTTCCGCTGTTTCTTGTGCGCGTTCGACGGCATTTAGAGCCTGCCTGCCGATTTGTACGCCCTGCAACGCGATTTGCTTGACCTCTTCCACCTGCGCAGGCAGGCGCGCAAGTTCCTCACTGACCATCAGCCCGCGCAGTATCAGCAGCAGCTCTGTGTCCTGCGCGAGGAGCTCGCGCACATTCTTCTTGCTCAGAAGCACGCGCAGCAGCGGCAACTGCCATTCCTCGTGCGCTTCCAGCAGGCTCACCAAGTCACTCAAATCCGCAACGACCAGTGGCATCGAGTGAATTATACCATCAACGCCAGCAGGTATCATGCCTATACAACGCAGGAGTTTTGACCGACGAGTCGAAACTTCGGCGTGCATACAGGAGGCAACTATCTATGTTGAATGAACACACCACCACAGGCAGAGCCGCCGTGCTGGGCGCAGGCACGATGGGCGCACAGATTGCCGCGCACCTCGCCAATGTGGGCTGGCAGGTGCTGTTGTTAGACCTCACGCCCGAACTCGCGAAGCAGGGGCTGGAGCGCGTGAGCAAGCTCAAACCCGCGCCGTTTTACCTGCCTGAACTGGCAAGCCGTATCGACATCGGCGGTTTCGAGACCGATTTCCCCCGCCTGAAAGAGGCAGATTGGATTATCGAGGCGGTAGTGGAGAAGCCCGATATCAAGCGCGAGTTGTGGACGCGCGTGCAGGAGTATGTGAACCCGCGCGCTGTGCTGTCGACCAACACCAGTGGGCTGTCCATCCACGAAATGAGCGATTCCTGCCGCGACGAGGTCAAAGCGCGATTTCTCGGCACGCACTTTTTCAACCCGCCGCGCTACCTGAAACTGCTGGAGATTATCCCACGCCGTGAGACCGACCCTGACCTCGTGGAGGGCGTGGCGCGGTTCGCCGAGCGCGTGCTGGGCAAGCGCGTCGTGATTGCCCGCGACACGCCCGGCTTCATCGCAAACCGATTAGGCATCCACTCGATGATGGTCGTGTTCCCGCTGATGCAGGAGTTCGGCATGACCATCGAGGAGGTGGACGCGCTGACAGGTCCGCTGATTGGCAACCCGCGCAGCGCAACCTTCCGACTGGCGGATATCGTGGGGCTGGATGTGATGGCGAGCGTGGCAGGCAACCTGCACGAACGCTTGGAGACCGACGAGGAGAAGCGCGTGTTCGCCCTGCCCGAAGTGGTGCAGCGCATGCTTGCCGACGGCAGGCTGGGCGAGAAGACCAACGCCGGGTTCTACCGCCGCCAGAAAGACGGCAGTATCGAGGCGTTGGATCTCAACACCTATGAGTACCGCCCGCGCCAGAAGGCAAAGTTCCCGCACTTGGACGCGCTGGAGAAGCTGCCCTTAGAGGAGCGACTGCGCGCGCTGGTGAGCCACGACAGCCGCGAGGGGCAGTTCCTGTGGCGACTGCACGCCGAGATGCTCCGCTACGCCGCCCAGCACGCGCCCGACCTCGCCGACGACCCGATTGCAATTGACCATGCGATTAAGTGGGGCTTCAATCGCGAAATCGGTCCGTTCCAAACTTGGGACGCGCTGGGCGTGCGCGAGACCGTTGAGCGGATGGAGCGCGAGGGGATGCAAGCGCCGTCGCTGGCGCAGAACCTGCTGCGCTTCGGACGCAAGGCGTTCTACGAGATTGCCGATACGGGCGACACGACGGTCTATGTGTGGCTGGGCGCAGGGCAAGTCGCGCCCTACCGACCCGACCCAGAGTTTCTCACGCCCCTGAATATGGCGCGCCACTGCCCCGAAGTGGAGCGCAACGCCGACGCCTCGATTTACGACCTCGGCGACGGGGTATTCTGCGTCGGCTTCCACAGCAAGATGAATGTGCTGGGACCCGGCGTGATGGAGATGCTCTACAAAGGCGCGGAGCGCGCCGAGCGCGAGGGCGTCGGCTTGGTCGTCACGGGCATCGGCGAGCATTTCTCGGTGGGGTTCAACCTCCAACTCTTCCTGATGATGATTGGCTCGGGCGACTTCGACGAGCTGCTGATGGGCGGGAAGGCGTTCCAAGACTCGCTGCTGCGGCTGCGCTATGCGAAAGTGCCTGTGGCGGCGGCGACCTTCGGCTACACGCTCGGCGGCGGCTGCGAGCTGGCGATGCACTGCGACCGCGTGGTCGCCAGCGCGGAGACCTACATCGGCTTGCCAGAGGTGGGGGTGGGCATTATTCCTGCAGGCGGCGGAACCTCCACGATGCTCTATCGCGCCCTCAGCAGCTTGCCCCCTAACGCCGACCCCTACCCTGCCATCCGCCGCGTGATGGAGACGCTCGGCTTCGGCAAGGTGGCGACCAGCGCTGCAGAGGGCGAACAGTACGGCTTCCTGCGCAAGGGCTTAGACAAGATTTCCATCAATCCCGACCGCATCCTGTGGCTGGCGAAGCAGGAGGTGCTCCACCTCGCTCAGCAGGGCTACACTCCACCTGAAGAGCCGAAGGTGATGGCATATGGCAACGCTGTGCTAACCCGCCTGCTCATCGAGTTGCACAACCTGAAACGGGGCAATTTCATCACCGAGCATGACTTCACCGTCGCCTCGCAGATAGCCTATGTGCTGTCGGGCGGCGATTTGAGTCAGCCGACGGAGATGCCCCTCTCTTACTTCTATCAACTGGAGATTCAGGTGGTGGGCTATCTGGCGCAGCAGCCCAAGACATGGGATCGGATGCGCCATATGTTGGAGACGGGCAAGCCGTTGCGCAACTAATCTTGGGCGGCGCGTGTCAGGCGGTCGTGCAAGGCGCGCGCCAAGCCCTCTTCTGGGGGCAGCGGGCACACAATCGCGTGGGTCTGCTGCTTCTCCAGCGTGCGTAAGCCCAGAAACAGGCGGTTCGCCAGTTGCTCCCAGTCGCCCCATGCGCCCCACTCGAACACGCGCAGGCGCGGCTCGGTCGGCGTGCGCCACCCGTCAGGGCGCATCGCGCCCACGAACGCATAACGGCTGAGCGCGTCTTTAGTGGCGCCATAGAACGCTTCGGGCGTAGGCGCACACAGCAGCAGCCGCGCGTGGGGCGCGTAGTGGCGCAGACTTAGCCCCGGCGCAGGCAACGCCTCGCCGCTTTCGAGCGGCGCGCTCAGCAACCGCACCTCGCCTAACACCGACTCTAACGCCTCCTTCGACACGCCTCCGGGGCGCAACAGCGTCGGCGGCTGCGTCGTCAGGTCAACTACCGTCGACTCGACGCCCATCGGGGTCTGACCCGCGTCTAATACGGCTTCAATCGCGCCGTTGAGGTCGTGCAGCACATGGTCGGCGTTGGTGGGGCTGGGGCGTCCGAACTTATTGGCGCTGGGCGCGGCGATGGGCGTACCGCTGCTGCGGATGAGCGCGCGCGCCACTGGATGCGAAGGTATGCGTATTGCTACGGTGTCGCGCCCTGCCGTCACCACATCCGAAATCGCTTCACGCTTCGGCAGCACCAGCGTCAGCGGTCCGGGCGTAAACGCCAGAATGAGCCGTTCTGTGACGGGCGGCTGGTTGCGCGTGTAGCGATAGATGGCTTCAGGCGTGTCCACATGCACGATTAGCGGGTCCCACGCGGGGCGTTCCTTCGCGAGATAGATGCGTCGCACTGCTTCCGCGTTTAGGGCGTCCGCGCCCAAGCCGTACACGGTCTCGGTGGGGAACGCTACCAGCCCCCCTGCACGGATGATTGCCGCCGCTTGCTCAATCAGCGGCGCATCGTCCAATTCATCCCCCGTCAGTATCAGCCGCTGGGTCAGCATGGTAATTTTACGGGCGCGCCCGTACGATTTTGACGCCTGCCAGCTCGGTAATGGTTCCCGTCGGCGGCAGCCGCTTCGCTATCAGCAGCTCGACGCGCTGGATGGCAGGGAACTGCTCTAAGATTGCGGCGCACATCCGCTCCGCCAGCGTCTCCAACAGGCGCGCCTGCTGCGTCGTGCCCATCTGAATGATTAGTCGCGCGAGGTCGCCGTAGCTCACCGTGTGGCGCAGGTCGTCTGTGCGACCCGCCTCGCGCAGATCGATATCGGCTACGATGTCCACCCGATACCGATGACCTATCTGCTGCTCCGCGTCGGGCACGCCGTGATAACCGTAAAACTCGATGCCCTGCACGATAATCTGATCCATCGCCTGCAAAAGGATTGTACCACAGCCTACAGGGAACTTGAGTGCGCCGATTTCGTATCGATATATGCACAACGGTCTATGAGTGGGCTGAGCGAGCAACAGGCGGTTCAGATAGCGCGGGCGTTGGCGGATCCGACGCGCCTGAGCCTGCTGCGCGCGCTGTTGCTGCACGCTGAACTTTCCTGTGGCGAACTCGCCAACCGCTTCCCGATAGCGCAGTCCACCGTATCGCACCACTTAAACGCGCTGATGCAGGCGGGGCTGGTCGCGATGCGCAAGCAGGGTCAGCGCCACTACTTCCGCGCTGTGCGTGAGACGCTCTGCGCCTTCGCACAGTGGCTCGCAACGCTCGACGAGACCGTGTGCCACACTACTCAGGAGGAGGTTCCCTATGACTAAGCGATTCCGCACGCGCCTGTGGGCGCACTGGGCGATTTTGGCGACTTTAGCTGGCTCGTGGCAATCGGTACAGGCGCAGCCTGTGACTTATCGGATAGACCCCGTTCACTCGTTTATCATCTTCCGCGTGAAGCACCTCAATACGGGCTTTGCCTACGGACGGTTCAATACCTTCTCGGGTACTTTTGTTGTGGACGAGCGCAACCCTGGCAATAGCTCGATTCAGATGGAGATTGACGCGAACAGCGTAGATACTGGCAACCAGCAGCGCGACGACCACCTGCGCAACCCTGATTTCTTCAATGTGCGCCAGTTCCCCAAGATTACTTTCCAAAGTACGCGCGTGCGCAAGATTAACGACACAACGGTTGAGGTGCAGGGCAATCTGACGATGCGCGGCGTGACGCGCCCTCTCACGGCGCGGGTGACGCTCACGGGGCGTGGGCGCAACCAGCGCGGTCAGGAGATTATCGGCTTCGAGACCACTTTCACGATTCGTCGCAGCCAGTTCGGGGTGAACTACGGTTTGAACGGCGGCTTAGACGATGAGGTGCGCGTGACGATTGCGGTGGAGGGCATTCGTCAGTGAGCGTGGTGCTGCAGAGTCTGTGGACGGCGGGGCTGGCGTCGGTTGCGGCGGCGGTGTTCTGGCTGCTGGGCTGGCGGCTCCGCCGCGCCCACTTATGGCTCAGCGCGCTGGGGCTGACTGTCGGATTCACGATTCTCTATGCCCGCATATTGGGTCGCCCTGACTTCCCGCCGATCGACGCGACGCAGTGGGCGTTCTGGCTCGCGTGGCTGGGGTTGCCGCTGGGCTGGTTGGCAGGGATAGGCGCGGCGTATCGCTGGGTATGGGCGTGGGGCGCACTGCTGGGCGCGCTCTGGCTTTTTGTGTTGCCGTTCCGACCGCTGATTGAGTCGGGGTTCTGGACGCCGACGGTGGGCGTCGCGTACATCGTCGGGTTCGGCGTCGCAGCGTGGCTGCTGATGACGCTGAGCGCGCCGCTGGGCGACGAGCCAGGCGCGCCCGCGCCGCTGCTGATTGCCCTGCTCGGCGCAGTGAGCGCAGGCATGCTGTTTTATGGCGGCAAGAGCGCGTCGCTGGCGCAACTTTCGGGCACGCTGGGCGCAGTGGTCGGCGTGGGCGTGCTGATAGGGCTACTTCTGAGCCGATTCACGCTTGGGCGCGGCGCCGTCGCGCTGACGATGATGCTGTTCGTGCTGCTGTGGGCGACGGCGCACGGGTTCGCCAGCCTCACGCTGGGGCAGTTGGCGTTGCTTTACTTACTCGCGCTCGCGCCTGCGCTGTATGCTCTGCCTGCCCTGCAACGCCACCCAGCGCGCGTACGGCTGATAGCGCCCCTGATGATACTGCTTGTAATCGGAGGCGGGGCAGTCGGGATGCAGTACCGCGCCTACACGACGCAGAGCGGCGACTACTACAGCTACTGAAGTTTCACGGGCACATAGGTATACTCTTTGCCGTCTAAAAGGCAGGAGGTCGACGATGCGAATATTGTGGATTGGTATCTTGACTGTGGGAATCTTGGCTGTGGCGTCTGCGCAGACAGTGCGCGATGCCGTGAACCTCGCCAATCAGGGCAAAACGCAAGAGGCGATAGAGGCATTTGAAACGCTGTTCCAGCGCGACGAGAACAACCCCACGGTGGTAAACTGGTTGGGCTATCTGTATCTCAAGGCGGGCAAATACGCCGAGGCGGTTCCCATGTTGGAACGCGCCACGCAGCTCAGCCCGCGCAACGCCCAAGCGTGGAACAATCTCGGCAACGCCTACCTCCACACGAACCAACTCGATAAGTCCATCAACGCCTACCGCAAGGCGATAGAAATCAAGCCCGACGACGCTGATGCGCATTACAACTTGGGCAACCTCTACACCAAGACCAAACAGTATCAAAAAGCGGTGGAGCATTACCAGCGCGCGATACAGTTGAACCCGCGCGACGCTAACGCGCACAACAATCTGGGCTACGCTTTCCAAATGCAGCAGTTGAACGCGCGCGCCGTGCAGCACTACAAGCGAGCGGTGGAGCTGGAACCGCGCAATCCCACTTTTCGGTATAACTACGGGCTGATTCTGGCGGCGATGGGGCAGTGGCAAGAGGCGGCGACGCAACTGGAGCAGGCGATGACACAAATGCCCACCGAGGCGAACGGCTGGCTGAAACTGGGAGAAGCTTACTCGCGCCTGCGCCAACCCGAAAAAGCCATCCAAGCGCTGCAGCGCGGCGTCGCTGCCAACCCCGACAATCCTGACCTGCACTACAATCTCGGTGTGACGCACCTGCAGCGAGGCAACTTGGCGGCGGCGGCGACCGCGTTCGAGAACGCGCTCAACCTGCGCCCCAACGACGCCGACACGCTCAACCAGCTCGGATTCGTGCAACTGCGCCAACGCCGACTCGACGACGCAATTGCCACTTTGGAGCGCGCCCTCGAACTCAACCCGCGCCTCAATACCGCCCGATTGAACCTCGCCACTGCCAAGCGTCTCAGCGGCGCAACGGACGACGCGCTCAAACTCTACCAGCAGGTCGTCGCCGCCGACCCCAAAAATCTGGACGCGCGACTGGCGATTGGCGACCTGCTGCTGGAGAAGGGCGACCCGCGCGGCGCGGAAGCGCAGTACCGAGCCGTCCTCAAGGAGAACGAACGCTCGCATGTGGCGTGGAACAATCTCGGACTGGCGCTGATGCGCATGAACCGCGCGCAAGAGGCGATACAGGCATTGGAGCGCGCCGTCGCGCTGAACCCACGCTCGGCGGTCTACCTCAACAATCTCGGCGCGGCGTATGAACGCGCGGGTCAAATCGCCAAAGCGCGCACCCGCTACGAAGAGGCGCTCAAACTCGACCCGAAACTGGAGGACGCGCGTCGCAACCTGCAGCGATTATCTAACCGATGAGATGGCGAACGCGCTGATTATCTACAACGCGGGCAAGCCCGACGCCGCGCGCCGCGCCCAAGAGACGGCGCAGTGGCTGCGCGCCTCAGGCTACGGCGTCGCCTTAGCCGACCAGCCCACCGCCGCCCGCTGGAACCAACCGCCCGACCCGAACTTAGCCATCGTCATCACTTTAGGCGGCGACGGCACGCTGCTCACTGGCGCGTCTATCGCCGCCCCCGCAGGCGCGCCTCTGCTCGGCGTGCATATGGGCAGATTCGGATTCATCGCCCAAGTGGAACCCGATGAGATTATCGACGCGCTCCAACGCTGGCACGCGGGCGACTGCCAAATCCAAGAACGCCTGATGGTGCAGGCGCGGGTGGAAGGCGAGGTGCGCGTGTCGGTCGCGCTCAACGAAATCACCTTGCTGCGCACGCCCACTTCGCCCATGCTGAACTTCACGATTCGGATTAATGACCTCCTACTGACTACCTATCCTGCGGATGGCTCGCTGGTCGCCACACCCACAGGCTCCACCGCGTATGCGCTCTCGGCGGGCGCGCCTGTGGTGCATCCGCTCACCGAGGCGCTGGTGCTTGCGCCTGTCTCGCCCCACACGCTCGGCGCACGACCGCTCGTGCTGCCCCCAAACGCCCGTATCCGAATCGATCTCGACTGCGCCGCCACCAACGAACCCAACGCGCAAGCCATCATGACCACCGACGGCAGACGCCATCAAACGCTCACGATGGGGCAATCCATCCATATCACCGCCGCGCCCTACCGCACGAAACTCCTCTCGTTCAACGAGGGCGAATTCTTCGAGAAGCTGCGCGACCGCCTGCTGTGGGGCGCGCGCGTGAACGAGTGACCCCGCCCCACACGCGCAAGGACGCACACGCAGGCGGGCAGCTCCCTGCGCCTATGGAACCTTCGAACGGGAAATGTCGTATAATAATAGCAAGGCAGGAAAATGCCTCCTGCCACAGCGGGCAGCACTCTTTCAGAACTGGCGTTTGGCGCACTCGCCTCTAAAATATACACGATTTCACAGCGTGTATGGAATATTTCCTTCACGGGTTCCGAAACCCCTACGCTTTCTTCGCCGTCGAACCGATAATATACAGCGGCGTAGTGGGGGCGATGAGCCTGTATCCTAAGTTCATGGGGTGAATGCAATGAGGCAAACCGAACGCCCGTCGCGGGAACACGCGACCCGACTGCCCGCGTCACGCACAAGGGGGTCTATGAGTATGAGCGCATCCGATTTCTTGCGCCAAATCGAAGAACAGCGACGGCTGGAGAAACAGATTACTTGGGAAGGCACTTTCCGGGAGTATCTGGAGATTGTGCAGCAGAACCCGAAGGTGGCGAACCTCGCGCACGCGCGCGTATACGATATGATTCTCAGCGCGGGCGTCGAGGAACACGGCGATGGGCAGCCGCGCGAGTACAAGTTTTTCACCTCCGAGCTCTATGGCATGGAGCGCACGCTGCAGCAGCTGGTGGAGGAATACTTCGCGCCTGCGGCGAAACGGCTCGATGTGCGCAAGCGCATCCTGCTGCTGGTGGGCCCCGTCGGCGGCGGCAAGTCGACGCTGGTGACGATGCTCAAGCGCGGGCTGGAACGCTACTCGCGCACCGACGAGGGCGCCGTCTACGCCATCAAGGACTGCCCAATGCACGAAGAGCCCCTGCACCTCGTGCCTGAAGAACTACGCGCCGACTTCAAACGCCAGTTCGGCGTGCATATCGAAGGCGACCTCTGCCCCGTGTGCCAGTGGAAACTGCGCCACGAATGGGGCGAGAACATCCAAGATGTGCCTGTCGTGCGCATTAAGTTCTCCGAACGCGAGCGCACAGGCATCGGCACTTTCAAACCATCCGACCCTAAATCGCAAGATGTGTCCGAACTGACAGGCAGCGTGAACTTGAACCTGCTCACTCAAATCGGCATCGAGTCCGACCCGCGCGTGTATAACTTCGACGGCGAACTCAACAAAGCGAACCGCGGCATCATGGAGTTCATCGAAATGCTCAAAGCCGACAAGCGGTTCCTCTACGAGCTCAACACCGTCGCAGGCGAACAGATGATTAAAATCGGACGCTTCGCGCTGATTTACACCGATGTCGTCGTGATTGCCCACACCAACGAGTACGAATACAACGCCTACTTCTCCAACAAGGAGAACGAGGCGATGATCGACCGCATGTTCGTGGTCAAAGTGCCCTATAACCTGCAGGTCTCGCAAGAGGTGCGCATCTACGAGAAACTGATTCAGCAGTCGCAGTGGAGCGACGAGACTCAAGACCTCTCGAAAGTGCATATCGCGCCGCACTCGCTGCGCGTGGCGGCGATGTTCGCCATTCTCAGCCGTCTCAAGCCGCCTAAGAAGAGCGGCATGTCGCTGATGACCAAGATGAAGCTCTACGACGGCGAGCGTCAGGTGGGCGACTGGGATCAGCGCCATGTGAAGGAGCTGCGCGAGGAGTATACCGATGAGGGCTTGAACGGCGTCTCGCCGCGATTCATCCTGAACCGCCTCTCGGCGGCGATGGTGCGCGGCGACAAACGCTACATCACCCCCATCGATGTGCTGCGCTCCATCCGCGATGGTCTCGCCGAATACACCCAGAACGAGGAAGAGCGCAAGAAACTGCTCACCCTCTTGGACGATGTGCGCAAGGAGTACGACGAGCAAATCAAGAAGGAGGTGCAACGCTTCTTCGTCTACAGCTACGAGGAAGCCGCGCACACCCTGCTGGAGAACTACCTCGATAATGTCGACGCCTTCTGCAACAAGACAAAGGTGCGCGACCCGATTACAGGCGAGGAGGTGGACCCCGACGAGAAGCTGATGCGCAGCATCGAGGAGCAGATTGGCGTGTCGGAGAACGCCAAGCGCGAGTTCCGTGAGGGGATTATGCGCTCGGTGGCGTCGCTGGCGCGGCGCGGCGTGCGCTTCGAAATCGGCAGCGACGAACGCCTGCGCGAGGCTATTGAGCGCAAACTCTTCGCCGACCTCAAAGATGTGGTGAAGATTACCACCTCCGCGCG
>CALGZO010000171.1 GCA_937934465.1 uncultured Fimbriimonadales bacterium
CTCCTCCGCGTTATTCGCACGATAGGGTTTCGGGGTATGCAACGCGATTCCTGCCGATTTGCGCGCGTAGCGCGACCAAATGTTCACAACGCGAGAAGGCAATAAGACTGTCTTCGCGCTCAGCCTTGCGTGTCAAAGCAACGCCATCTCCATCGCGTGGCAGGTCGCGCCTGCGAACCGCGGGGGCGCGCGGCGCGTGGTAGATGGCTGGGCTACCGCCTGCAGTGTCGGCTGGCGGCGTTTTGGGGGCAGTAAGCATCCGAGCCGTAGTTATTGTGAATCGAGCTGTCCGCCTTGCAGGCGCAGGGGGCGTGGTACAGGCTGCGGCATTGGATGGGGCAAGGGTTTGGGATGCTCAAGCGTGGGGTGGGAATGACATCGGACATGGCGGCAGGTTGACGGCGCAGCGTGTTGAGGAGCGTTTGGGGAGCGATCGTTGGGGTGCGAGGGTGGTTTTTGAGGGAGCTTTGTTGTTTGTGGCTCTTGGCGTCGGTTGGAAGCGGTGGCTGAACTCAAAAAATGTCCCTTATCAGCTGCGCGGGGAGGGAGCGCAAGCCCACGCAGCGGTAGCGCCACTGTCCCGTTCGCGAGGGACTCAGTAGCTCATGTGTCCGGGCGTCGTGCAACGCACTTGCCCTGTTGTGGGGTCGTACTGATAGGGCTGTCCCGACACGGGGCAGCGCAACATCGTTTCGGGCAGTCCCAGCTCTTGCAGGTTGGCGGGGTAGGTCTCTTCGGTGGTCGTGCGGATTTGGATGGCTTGGCGGATTTGGCTGAGGTTATTGCGACACTCGACGCTTTCGGCGGCTTGGCGCACTTCGCCGACGCGACTTACAGGCGGCGTCGGCGAGGCGGCAGGGCTTGCGCTCGATGCGCCGCTCCCTGCGCCGTAGTAGAGCCACACCATCAGCAGCACGCCCAGAATCGCCACCGAAACCAGCACGCCAACCAGCCGCATAGCCGAATTATACCGCGCGGGAGTTTCATCCCGTGCGTTTGGCGCGCTGCCCCAACCGTGTGGTGATTTCGTGGGGGGTAGTGTTCAGCAGGTGGGCGAGGGTCTCGACGCGCACGCAGGCGTCGCCGTCGGCTCCAATCAGCGTGGCGACATCGCCTACCTGCGTTTGGGGTAGGTGGGTAGCATCGACCATCAGCATATCCATGCAGACGCGCCCGATTTGTGGGGCGAGCGCGCCGTGCAGGGCGACGGCGGCGCGGTTGGTGAGGTCTCTGGGGTAGCCGTCGGCGTAGCCCACGCCGAGCGTGGCGACGCGAGTCGGACGCTCTGCCCGCCAGCACGCGCCGTAGCTCACGCTTTGACCTTTGGGAATCTCGCGCACGGCAATCACTCGCGCGCGCCAGCGCAGCACAGGGCGCAATCGCACGCAGAGGGGGTGCGCTTCCCACCCTGAAGGCGCAATCCCGTAGAGCAGCAGCCCCACCCGCGCGGCGTCGAGCAGGCTGTCGGGCGCGCTGAGGACGCCTGCGCTCGCTGCAGCATGCAACGGCGTCTGCGGAAAACCGCCCCGACGCAACTGCTCCACCGCGACCCGAAACTGCGCCAGCTGCTCGCGGGTGAACTCGGCGTCGCTGTCCGCGCAGGCGAAATGGGTGAACACGCTCTGCCACGCCAGCGGCGCGTCAGGGCGAAACTCCGCCAGGAACGGCTCCACCTGCGCAGGCGTCAGCCCCAATCGGCTCATGCCCGTGTCGAGCTCGAGATGCACGGGCAACACGCGCCCTAACGCACGGGCGACGGCGCACGCTTGGCGATAGCCTTCGAGGGAGTCCACCACGCACTCCACGCTGTACTCTGCAGCGGTACGCCACTCGGCGTCGGTGGTGGGCGGGTAGAGCGTCATCACACGGAACGGTTGCGCGCCCAACGCCTCACGCAGTTCGATAGCCTCGCCCAAGCTCGCCACGATAAAGTGCGCGACGCCGATTTGTGTCAGCGCGCCTGCGACGCGCGCCGCGCCGTGCCCATAGGCGTCGGCTTTCACGACCGCCCACAGCGTTCGCGACGCGCCTATGTAGCTCTGAATCGCCTGCGCGTTCTGCTGGAGCGCGCCAACATCCACCTCAAGCCAGTTCGTGTAGACAGGCACGCCCCTATTGTACCGATTGGAGTGCCGTCGAGCAGGATTTCGCGCTGGAGGGGCATATCTTGTGGGTATGCGCCGTTGGACAGGAGTGCTGATTGGTTGTATGGTGTTGAGCGTTGCGTTGGGACAGAGCGCGCGCGTGGGCGTCGTCGCGGCGGGCAACAACCTTGCGGTGCGCCCCGCGCCCTGCAGCGCCAACACACTGGGCGCAGTACCTGCAGGGATGGACGGCGCGGTTCAAGGCGCCAGCCAAACCTGTAGCAGCCAGACTTGGCTGCCGATAGCATGGGCGAACGGCTTACAGGGCTGGTCGGCGACGGGCGCGGGTGGAGTGGACTTCCTCGCGCCGTTGGCAGGGCAAGGCGTGTTTCCGAGCGTCGCCGCGCCGCTGGCGTACCCCGTGCGCGTGGGACCGAACGCCTCCGCGCTGAATGTGCGCTCGGGACCAGGCACGGAGTTCTCTATCATCACTACGAAGGCGGCAGGCGCGACGGGCTGGGCGTTCGAAGCGTTCAACAACACAGGCTCCAATATCGTGTGGTGGAAGATTCGCTGGGACGACGGCGTGGTGGGCTGGTCGGCGGAGTCGGTGCGCGGCGCGGGAGTGTATCTCTCGCTGGCGGGCGCGCCGAGACCCAAGTTCAGAATCGCTCTTCAGACGCTCGGCGTGGCGAGCGTCGCTGTCCAGATTAGTCCGGCGGACTTGAACACGGGCGCAGCCGAGATGACGGCTCCGACGACGCTGGTCTACCTCGCTGGGCAAACGGTGGCTCTGACCGCGCCTGAGGTTGCGCCGAACGGCGCGCGCTTCGTGCGCTGGGTGGTGAACGGCGAGCCGCACACCCGTCGCACGCTGATTTTGCGCCAGCCCCAAGCGTATCGGGTCGCGCTGGTTTACAGCCCCAACGCGCCTGCGACCGAAGACGCCTTCCTGCGTAGCCTTGTCGCCCCGTGGCGGCAAGGTCAGATTTGGCTGCCCTCCACCTACGACACGCACGCGAGCAACAACCCCGAATATGCCGTAGACTTCAATCGCGTGAGCAGCACACGCGCCACTTGCCCCTACCAGAACGGCTTCATCCAAGACTGCAACGAGCCGATACTCGCCTCGCACGCAGGACGCGCCTACACACGCGCCCAGAGCAACTGCTCCGGCTACGGCAACTATGTAGTGGTGGTGAGCAGTGTGCGCCAGCCCGGCAGCAACAACACTTACCTCGCCACAATCTACGCGCACCTGAACTACTTTCTGGTCCCGAACGGAACGCTGGTGGACGCAGGCGAGCCGATTGGTCGGCTGGGCAGCACGGGCACTTCTACAGGTCCGCACTTGCACTATGAGGTGCGCTATGTGACGGTTTCAGGCAGCACGCTCACGCTGGGGGCGCGCGTGAAGGCGCTGAATAATCCGCGCATTCGGCTCAGCGGGCAGCCGCTGACGGTGGATTTCAACTGTCGCATCAGCGGATTGGGCTACGGCGGCCCCGCGATTGTGGGCACAGCGCCGATTGCGAGCCTGCCAGAGAATATCGAACCGCCCTGTGCGCCTTACGGATGCCCCAGCGGGCTAACTGACGGCTCTGCCGAACTGCCCGAACCCGAACCAGGACACTGCCACGGCGAACTGCCAGAGGAGTTCGTCATCTACCTGTCGGATGTGAACGGCGACGGGTGCGTGGATGAATCTGACCTACTGGAGGTGTTGCTGCGGTTCGGCGAGACGCACGACGGGGGCGCAGATGTGAACGGCGACGGCGTGGTGGACGACGCCGACCTACTGGCGGTGCTGATGGATTGGGGCGTCGCCTGCGAGTAGTGAAGTTCGGGAGAGGCGCGACGCCTCTCCCGACTGTTGTGGGGTCATTTCTCCGCGCCGATGCCCAGCAGGTCTGCCAGCGACGGCACGCGGATTTCGGGCATGCCCAGCATGTATTGGGCGTTCAACGCCTTGTCGATCATATCCACCGCCTCGCTGTAGTGGGCGCGGGTGTAGGTGTCCTGCACGCGCGGAAGCTGCTTGGCGAGCTGTTCACGCAGTTGGCGCAGGTGGTAGCGCGCGAGCATCTTCGCGTCGTCAGGCGCGCCCGTGTTCTTGGTGAGCATATCCACCAGCGTCTGCAGGTGCGCCCGTTGCAGCTGGCGACGCAACGCCGACACAGGACGATTCGATTGCGCTTCCGACCAGATGACGCCCTGCAGGGTGTCGAACAGTTCCGCCATCGTGAGCGCGTTGCGCTCATCGACGGCTTTGAACTCGTTATTGGCGACGCGGCGCAGGGTGTCGTTCGCCATCAGGCGTGCGAGCGTCAGACGCTGGATGTTGCTGAGGAAGTCGCGCACGGGCGCATCTGCTGGGATGGCGCCGCCGCTTCCGTAGGGGTTGGGACCCAGCTTCAGATATAGCCCTTTCGGGAAGTTGAACGCGCTCTCGGAGAAGATGTAGGTCGCCAGCAGTTGGAGGGCGCGGCGTTGCTTCTCCGCGCTCACAGGCTCCAGCGGCGGCTGCGCGTTCGGGTCGGAGGCGAAGTTGCGCCGAATCTGCAACGCGCCCACAAACCGACACAGTTGCGTCGCCGCGCGGCTGAAACTCGCCAGCGTGCCGAAAAAGTAGCGCGTGAAATCATAGTAACTCTCGCCTGAAGCGGGAACGCGCGAGGGCAGCACTTCCAGCAGCTCGTGCGTGTCCTTAATCACCAGTTCCCAGTAATCCAAAGGCTCCTTGCTCAGGTCGAAGCGCGTCACATACGGATCGAATCGGTCGGCGTAGTCGTCGGTCTCGTATGCCAGTCCTGGCTCCGTATTGCGCTGCGCGATTTCGAGCAGATACGGTCGCTCGGCTTCGGGCGTGTTCGCCTCAGGAAAGACGCGATAGCCATATTCAATCGCCCAGTAGTCATAGGGACCGATGGTCGGGTTCCAATACACGGTGTCGGGGGCGTGGAGCGCCATCTGGTTGAACGGGTCGTACTCCATCACGCTGGCGACGGTGCCACGCTGGCGGACGCGCTCGCCGTCTTTGAGCTCTTCGAGTGTGTTTTGGCGGCTGGCGACGAAGTTATGGCGCAGTCCCAAGATGTGCCCCATCTCGTGCATCGTGACGGACTTGATGTAGTCTTTCACGAACTGCTCTTCGGAGATTTTGGTCGCGCCGCGCCTGCCTGCGAGCAGCTCCATCATCACGAAGCCCTGCCACGCGCGTTGTAGGGTATCCTGCGCGAAGGTGCAAGCGTGCGGCGAGTTGTGGTCGTGGTGGTCGCAGCAGTGTTGCTCGCGCGCTTCGGCTTCCTTGAAAGCCGCCAGCGGGTCAATCTCGCGCACGAACTGCACGCGCGTAAAGCGCGCCATGTTGCCGTCGATGGTGATGCTCGCGTTCAGAATCTGCCCTGTGAGCGGATTGGGACGGAACAGCGCGACGGCGTAGCCGTTGCTGGGCGAAGTGACCCAGCGGATTACATTGTAGCGCATATCGGCGTGATCCCAGTCGGCGTCGTCGGGCATCTGCTTGACTACAATCGCGTCCTTGAAGCCTATCTTTTCGAACGCTTTGTTCCATTCCAGAATGCCGTCGCGGATGGCGTCGCGATACTCGTAGGGCACGGCGTTATCGATCCAGAACACGATAGGCTCTTTGGGGGGCGAGAGTTCGGCGTTCGGGTCGGCTTTCTCCAAGTGCCAGCGCAGGATGTAGCGGCGCGATTGGTCTTCTTTCTCGCGCGTGAAGTCTTCGTAGGCGGTGATGAAGTAGCCGACGCGCGGGTCATAGAAGCGGGGTGTATAGCCGTTGTTGGTGGGCAGCTCCCAGAGGTTGTAGTTGACCGTGATGGGCACGCTGCGCGGGTCGGCGAGGTTCGCCCCGCCTGCTAAGCCGCCCAGTATGCCCGCCAGACCGCCGCCGCGCTGCGGACCCCCTGCAAAATGGTAAGCCGTCTGGATGAAGATGTTGTTCGGAAACGCCTTGACCTGATTATAGACGGTCTTCTCGCGGTCGATGCTGTAGCTGCCGCCTGCTGCAATCCCCACAAGCTGCTGGATTTGAATGATGTCGGAGCGGAACAGGTTGCTCACATCGATGAGTAGCCGTTTGCCCTCGTCCGATTTCGCCTCGATTTTGAACGCTTCTAAGTAGGCGTCGGCGAAGGAGCGTCGCACGGAGCGAGCAATCGGGGTGTTCGGGTTCGCTTGGAAGCCGATGTTCGGCACGACGAACAGAATCTGCTCATCGCGCTGCACGAGTTTGAACAGGATATCGTTTATGGGCGTGCCTGCGGCGAGGAAAAAGGTCGGCAGCCCTTCACTCACTGTCGCTTGCAGGAAGTAGAGCCGCTCCAGTTGCTCGCGGCGAATCTCCATGTAGATTGTGTCTTTGCCCGACTCCTTCTTGCGATAGAGCGTGAACAACCCCTCCAACTTCTCGAAGTCTTTGGTTACATCTTCGATGGTCTTCTCTTTCTTCTTTGGGTCTTCTTTCTTCTCGCCTTCGGCGGGTTTCTGCTCATCTTGTTTAGGTTCAGCAGCCTGTTCTTTAGTGGGTTGCGCGTCTTGTTTCGGGGCGGCTTGTTGTGGCGCTCCGTTCTCGCCTTCAGGCAGCGGCGCGCCCTCGATGCGTTCATATTCCAGCTGCGCCGAGGCGGCGGCAGTCACGCCTCCCTGTCCCCAGCTCATACCTGTGATTTTGGCGGTTGCATAGACGGTATCGCCTGTGCGCAACTCTATAAGCAGCTCGGTGTCTGCTGTGACCTTGCTGCCGCCGCCTGCAGTGTAAGTGCTGGCGATTCGGGCGACGCGGATGCCTTTCCAGCTCTCAAAGCCACGCACGGTATACTCGATGGTAGCGGGTACAGTGCCGAGCTTAGAGTCGTCCTTGAAAGTGTAGCTCCACTTATCGCCGACGCCGACAGGTTTCTCGCTGAAAATCACGGCAAAGGTCTGCCCTAAGTGCCGTTGTTCGGCGTCCTCCTCTTCTTCCTCTTGGGTGCTTTCACGGCTGATTGGCTCGCCGTTGGGCTTCAGCACGGTCGTGGTCTTACCGCTGAGCGCCTCGTCGGGTGCGGGCATCTTCTGACCGCCAAAGCTCATCTCGTAAGACTCGGTGGTCTGTTCCTGCTTGATGTTGCCTTCGGGCGAAACATCGAGGATTTTCTGGACGACTACAGAAGTGATTTCCAGGTTGAAAGTGTTGCCTGCCGCTTCGATGCTTAGCGTGCCCGACAGTTTGTAGCGCATCGTCTGACCGGGCTTGGCTTTGAGTTGGAGCAGGACTTTTTCCTGCGCGTGTGCGCCCAGCGACACAGTAAATAATAACAACCACAGTAGCATGAACCATCGTTGCTTCAGCATAGTTCCCTCCGAATATCGATTATGGGTTCCCCCACGAGTGCGTATTGTACCCAATAACTTTCGTGTATATGCGTCAGTCGCCTCACCACAGCTCCACCTCGATTTCTGGGATGCGTTGGTAGTGCAGGTCGCGTGTGGCGAGCGTGAGGCGATGTTGCCAAGCAATTGCGGCAATCCACACATCGTTGATGGGGATGGGCGTTCCTTGCGAGCGTAGGCGGGTCTCCAGCTCGGCGTACCGACGCGCCGTCTGCTCGTCGCAAGCGAGAACTGGCGAACCGAGTTGAGCAATCAACTGTTGCACGCTCGAAATCGCCGAGTCAGGGCGCGGAGAGCGCAACGCCCCCACCAGTAGCTCCGCCAACACAGGCGCACACAGCAGAACGACAGCGTCCGAGGGCACGCGCGATTCAAGAGTCTCCTGTCCGCGCAGCACTGGAACCAGCACACTGGTGTCCAGCAAAATCCTCATAGCGACGCTTCTCCTCTTCCAGATACTCTTCCAGCGCGTCCGCCCACTCTGCTCGGACATCGGCGGGAATGCTCTGGATTACCGCAATCAACTCTTCAATCGGGATGCCGGTGGGCGGCTCGGTCAGGGCGCGCAGCAGGTTGAGCACCGCCAAGCGCTGATGCGTCGGCAGGCGCATAAACCGCTCGGCTACTTCACGCGCTTCGTCATTCAGTTCCATCGATATCCCCTGACAGAGTATACCTTGCGTTTTCGCGCTATTGGCGCGGCGCGTTTTGGGGGAGCCACCGCGTTTGCACAAGACCCTTCAGCTCGCTATAGGGAATGCGAATAAAAAACGCGCCCTCAGCATACGCGCCCACAGCGTAAGGCTCGAACACCCACACCAGCGCACGCGGCGTGAGGATGAAACTATTCCAGTATTCACGCGGGATGCCGCCTTCGGGCATCCAAGGCTCTTCGGACGGCTCGCGCTGGCGTTTGGTCGCCTCTAAACGCTCCGTCACGCGCCGCATCACCTCTTGTTCGGATGCGCCTCGTTCAAGGATGTCTCTGAGTTTGAGCAGGCGAGGCTTGCCGTTCACCAGTCCCACATTCACCACGCGCAAGTAGGTGTTGGGGTGTGCGCCGCCTGCCCACCAGAACACCTCCAAATGAAGACTGATCAGGTCGGCGCGGGCGATGGAAACTGTCGGGCGCACCTGCAGCTGGAACGGCTCGGCGATGCGATAGCCCGACTTACGATTCTCTGCCACCGCCTGCAGAAAGTCGCGCTTGAACTGATTGACAATCGCATCGACCTCGCGGTTCGCCAACGCCCCAACAGGCTTCTCCGTTGGGAAACGCGGCGTGCGTATCTCAATCGTATAGAAGTTTCCCTCACGCCTGCGTTCCGTGCGGTAGTCCACCTTCAGCGGCTGTGCTGAGGCGACCGCAATCAGCGTCGCGACGCAGCCTATGATAACCTTAGCGCGCATGCCCTAAGTGTACCGCACGCCGACTAACTACCGTCGTGGGTCGTAGCGGTCGATGCGACCGTCGGGCGTCCAAGTCTGCTCAAACCGATGCCACTTCGCGTGCCCATCTACATACACATAGTTCGTCCCGCCGCTATGCCACACCATCGCCAGCTCCTGCTGCGGCTCGACATAGTAGACGCTGCTACACTCGTTCGGAAACCGCCACGCGCCGGGGTGGTAGTGGTCGACGGTGGTGTTCTCTTTGACTTCCGCGATGTAGATGGTGTTTGCAGGCGAGACGATGGAGGCGAGGCTGTTGTAGCCCACGCAGTCCTGCTCGCCCCAGAGGTTCGGCAGCATCCAGAAGTTTGTGCCGTAGGAGACGCGACGCGGTATGCGTTGCCCTTGCAGGGGGCGGTCCCAGTTGCGGCTGGGGTCGCTTGGGCAACGGTAGAGCAGGCGCGTCTTGGTGTACGGCTCCAGCGTGAACAACCAAGTCCAGTACGCGCCTGAACCCGTGTGGCTATCCAGCGGGAACCGCTCGTCATAGTCTTGCACATACATCTGCACGGCAAGCCCCATCTGGCGCATGTTGCTTAGGCACTGCGTTTGCCGCGCCTTCTCCCGCGCCTGTGCGAACACAGGGAACAGAATCGCCGCCAAGATTGCGATTATTGCAATCACGACCAATAGTTCGATGAGCGTAAAAGCAGTGCGTTTCATCACTTGTACCCTCCTGTGGCTTGGACATTCCTGTCCAAGCGCAGGTGCGACGCCATTCTTGGCGTCGCTGCATCCGTCGGCGAGGACGCCGACGCTACAAGTGGCTTGGACAGTCTTGTCCAAGCAGAGCGGGCACGGACAAGAATGTCCGTGCTACAGTGGCTTGGACATTCCTGTCCAAGCACGCCTCGTCATCAGGGACGCCGACGCGACGCTTTGCACGGACAGGAATGTCCGTGCCACAGTGGCTGGGACATTCCTGTCCCAGCGCAGCCCCCCTGCAAGCGTGGCTGGGACAGCCCTGCCTGTGCAACAGGAATCGGAATAAGCCTGCTCGGAGGAACGCCCATCGGGTACAATCTACTTGTATATATCGACGACTCTGGAGGCAAGTATGCACAGGCTTCTCGCACTGATAGTGATATGCACGATGATAGCGATAGGCGCGACGCAGCAGCAGAATAACGCGCCCCAGCA